>CAYTDH010000367.1:0-4899 GCA_964436325.1 uncultured Tangfeifania sp. | reverse complement strand
TTTCTTAAAAGGACCATGGTAGCCCCGTATCCATACTCTTTAAAGGATGCATCCTGATAAATATACTTTGGAAATTTAGATTTCAGCAGTTTCGATACTTCCTGCTTTAAAACACCCTGCCCCACTCCGTGAATAAAAACAATGCGCCTGGCCTTCGATTGAATGGCCGCCCGCATTTCATGCTCCACTTTCTCCAGTTGAATTTCAAGAATCTCTTTATTGTTTAAGCCTGCCGGGTTGTCAAGAAGTTCATGAATATGAAGATCCACCTCAATAATCTCCCGGGGCTGCTCTTTTCTGACAGGTTGCCCGGAAAGCACAGCAGGCTCTTTGGCCTTTACAACTTTCCTGAAATCATCATCGGTCAGTTTACTCAGTTCGGTATCCAAAATGTTTTCGGAAATTTGAAACACCATGGCCTTGTTCTCAAAAAAAGCAATGGGTAAATAACTGCTTTCTTTGTAGAATTTCACCGGATTCATTTTAAACTTCTTTAAAACAGGAGAATGCCAGACATCCGATTCTTCCTGGAAATGAATGATCTGAAAACAGTATTCAGGCAATTCATTCAAGTCGCTTTGCACAATGCTTTCAAGTTTAATCTTTGTGTTGGGATAAACCTCTTGGCTGGCAACTGTTTCATACGTCCCGTTGTGAAAATGGCTATAGTAAACCAACAACCTGAAGTTGCTGTCATTCACCAAAAAAAGCTCAATCTCTCCTGCCAGGGGGTTTTGAGAATCCGACGGGACAAAACAAAAATAAAAGTCGGGAGCATCTTTTCCCGAAAGGATCTGCCCTCCGGACACTTCTTCCCCCGGAGCCGTTTGGGGCACCTCCTCACGTTCCGGAGGGGCTTCAGCAACTTTTCCTTCCCTGTTCAAATCCGGATCACTCACGTTAATCAACTGATCCACCGGATAAGGAACCTCAAAGCCATCTTCGTTCTCCACATTCACCATCTTCTTATTGAGAAACCCCGTAACAATTCCGCCACCTACATCATTCAGAAATTTAACCTTATCTCCTGTTTTTACCATTTCTTCTAATTTTTCATCAAAAGTAATATATTTTTACCATTCGATTTTTCCGCTATTTTTGCAATCCCGGAAAATTAAAAAAGATAAAATTGCAACAAATAAAAAAGATAAAAATTGAGAAATTCAACTATCCCCTGCCTGAGGAGCGTATTGCAAAATATCCATTAAAAGAGAGAGACCAGTCTAATTTGTTAATTTATCAAAACGGCACCATCCGAAAAGATAGATTTAAATCCCTCCCGGAGTATCTGCCTCAGGGTTCGCTTCTGGTTTTTAACAATACACGGGTAATCCATGCCCGCCTGATGTTCCAAAAATCAACAGGAGCCCGAATTGAAATTTTTTGTCTGGAACCCGTTGAACCAGGAGATTATCAACTGGCTTTTCAGGAAAAGCAGAAAACGGTCTGGAAATGCATGGTGGGGAATGCGAAAAAATGGAAAACAGGTGTTCTTGAAAAAAAAACAGACCCACAAGGCAACGTCATTGAACTCAAGGCAAGAAGATACTCAACCCAGGGAAAAGATACCCTCATTGAGTTCACCTGGAACAGCCGGTATACATTTGCCGAAATCATCGAAAAGGCGGGTATTATCCCGATTCCTCCCTATCTGAATCGCGAGACCGAGCCCTCCGATGAACGAACTTACCAAACCGTTTATGCCAAAGAAAACGGATCGGTGGCGGCACCAACCGCAGGCTTGCATTTTACCGAAAAGGTTTTACATCAATTACAAAAAAACCAGATTTCCCTTAAAGAGATTACCCTGCATGTGGGAGCCGGTACTTTTCGGCCTGTTAAATCGGAAACCCTTGAGGGACATGACATGCACCATGAGCAGGTAGTTATTCCCAAATCATTTATCCATGAACTCATAAACCAGTCCCGGAAAATCATTGCAGTGGGAACCACTACGGTGCGTTCCCTTGAAAGTCTCTACTGGATTGGCCTGCAACTCGAAAAAGGAAAAAACCTCTCCCCGAATCCCACCGTCTCCCAATGGGAACCCTATGAAAACAATCCGGCCATAACACCCCGAAAAGCACTTCAAAACATTTATACGTTTCTGGAGCAAAAGGGTAAGGAAGATTTATCCTTTTCCACACAGGTCATCATTGTACCAGGATACCGGTTCATGCTCACAGAAGGAATGATTACCAATTTTCATCAACCGCAAAGTACACTGCTCTTGCTTATCGGCGCTTTTCTGGGTGACGACTGGGAAAAAGTTTACGCCTATGCGCTCAACCATGGATTCCGTTTTTTAAGTTACGGCGACAGCAACCTCTACCTGAAATGACCCCGCCCCGCTCCCGCAAAAAACAGGACCATCCGCAGTGAAGCAAACCGAAAGGCAGTTTTTATTCCGGTTTGTTTTTGCCATCTTTGAAATACTTTATTACCAATTCGCCATGGAAAAACTTGCACATTTAAGACCACAGCCCCTTTTCAGTTATTTTGAAGCCATTTGCCGGGTTCCGCGGCCCTCAAAGAAGGAGGAAAAGATCAGAAATTTTATCCTTGATTTTGCGGAGAGGCATAACCTTTCTTCCAAAACCGATAAAGCAGGAAATGTCCTGGTTTCAAAACCTGCTGCCCCGGGAAGAGAAAACGCACCTGTGACCATCCTGCAGACACACCTGGACATGGTATGCGAGAAAAACAGCGACAAAGTTTTTAATTTTGATACCGACCCCATCGAACCCCTCATAGACCATGACTGGATAAAAGCAAACGGAACAACGCTGGGGGCCGACTGTGGTATCGGTATTGCCGCTCAAATGGCAGTACTAAGTTCACAGGAAATAAAGCACGGTCCTTTAGAATGCCTTTTTACCGTGGATGAGGAAACAGGATTAACCGGAGCTTTTGCCCTGGAGCAAAATTTTATGACCGGATCGATATTGCTGAACCTCGACTCGGAAGATGAAGGGGAAATATTCATTGGTTGTGCAGGCGGCATTGACACCATGGCTCTTTTCAGCTACACCAGCGAAAATCCCTCCAGTGAATCAGCAGCCTTCAAATTGGCTGTCAGCGGGCTGCTGGGAGGGCATTCAGGCGACGACATCCATAAAAACCGGGGAAATGCCAACAAAATTCTCAACCGCTTTTTATGGCAGGCATCACGCGATTTTGACCTCAGACTGGCCGGCTTCGACGGGGGAAACCTCCGGAATGCCATTGCACGGGAAGCTTATGCCCGGGTTATTGTCCCCGCGAACCAGCAGAACAATTTTCTGAAGGCATTCCAACAATTCGAACATGACGTAAGATTTGAATACGAACTCAATGAACCTTACCTGAAAATTCAGTCTGCCGCTGAATCGCTTCCGAAAAAAGTCATCGACTGCCAATCCCAAAACAACCTGCTCAATGCATTGTATGCCTGTCCGCATGGAATCCTCGAAATGAGCACCCGCATGGAAGGCATGGTGGAAACCTCTACCAACCTGGCTTCTGTGAAATTTGTGGAAGGTGAAAAAATAATGATCACCACCAGTCAGCGCAGTGAACTGGAAAGCCGGAAGACCGATACGGCCCGCATGGTACGCTCTGTATTTGAACTGGCCGGAGCTGAAGTAAACCATTCAGCAGGATATCCCGGCTGGACTCCAAACCCCGATTCAGCTATCCTGAAAACGACCGTTGAATCATACAAAAAACTATTCGGGGTTGAGCCAGTGGTCCGTTCAGTTCATGCCGGTTTGGAATGTGGACTTTTCCTGAAAAAATACCCCCACCTCGATATGGTTTCCTTTGGACCTACCATTAAAGGAGCGCACTCCCCCGATGAGCGGCTCAATATTGAAACAACTGAAAAATTCTGGAAACACTTGGTGAGTATTTTGGAAAATGTTTAACTTTATTCCACTATTCCAAAAAACTGCAACCATGTACCGGACAAAAACATTTCTGTGGATTTTTCTTTGGTTTTTTAATATTCCTTCCTCCCCGGCACAGGAAATCCACCCATCAGTCTTTCACGCCAACCGTGGAGAAGAAAAAAAATGGGTGGCTTATCAGGATAATCACCGGGCTCTTTATACTTTAATTTTGAATAAGGCCATGAGCCAACTGGAGGCACGCGAAAAGAAAGTAGCGGAGATCAAAACAAAGGCTGAATGGGCAGCATACCAAAAACAAACCCGCGAAATTCTTTGCGGGTCATTGAAAAAATTTTCGAAAACCCCTTTGAAGCCTAAAGTAACCGGAACCATTGAACGTTCAACCTTCACCGTGGAAAAAATTCTTTTTGAATCGCATCCGCAATTTTTCGTAACAGGGTGCCTTTTCCTCCCCAAAGAACGTCAAAACCCCGCTCCTGCGGTAATTTACTGCTCCGGGCATACCGAACTGGGCTTTCGGAGTGATACCTACCAGCAGGTTATCCTCAACCTGGTAAATAAAGGATTCATTGTTTTTGCTTTCGATCCTATTGGACAGGGCGAACGGTTTCAATATCCTGACCCGGCTACAGGCAAATCGAAAGTGGGGGGTGCCACCACTGAACATTCCTATGCCGGCGCCCAAACTTTACTCACCGGTTCCTCGCTGTCTGACTATTTCATTTGGGACGGCATCCGTGCGATTGACTATCTGGAAACCCGTCCGGAGGTAGATATGAAACGCATCGGGATTACCGGACGTTCAGGGGGAGGAACCCAATCGGCCCTGATTGGTGCCTGCGACCAGCGCATCTATGCTTCTGCTCCTGAATGCTATATAACCTCATTTCAGAGACTGTTGCAATCTATAGGCCCCCAGGATGCAGAGCAAAACCCCTACCGGGCTATCGAAAGGGGATTTAACCACCCGGACTTTCTTCATGCACGGGCACCCAAACCGACCCTCATC
>CAYTDH010000366.1:0-4947 GCA_964436325.1 uncultured Tangfeifania sp. | reverse complement strand
GTTCCCCCGCAGATGATCTTCTTACCCTTAAATCCTTTGATCCGGTCCACAAAGTCATAATCTTTGATTTTGTAAAATGGAGGACCGGTAATGAGCATGAATTTCCGGGGTTCCCTGAAATAGATCACGCCACAGGTAGTGTCATCCTTTACTTCAAAGTTGTCATTCATCGCCGCCTGGTTCAATATTTTGCGAGCCAGTTTGGTTGCTGAAATATCCGGCATTCTTTTTACCTGGTTAAGGGCAAACCCGGCAATTTTTTCGCTTCCCCATCCCATAGGATACCGTTTGTTCCCCAGGCCCGACTGGGGGACGCCATCAGAGAGGAAAATCAGCCGGTCTTCTTTACGGGCGGAGAATTCACGGCAGCGCAGCAGTTTGCCCACATTTTCCTGCCCTCTCACCTCCAGTTCATATTCGCGCGGTTCAATTTGGTTGCCGTTTCTGATGATGATGACAGGGGGATTGTCGTAGTTTATAATCTTTACTTGTCCGTCGGTTTCCAGTTCGATGATGGTGAAGGTGGCATAGCTCTCCTTCCCGTCGCTGCTTTTGGGAAGAGCCTCCATAATGATTCGTGCAGAGATTTCGGGCTTGGTATGAAACATGGCATATTTTAAGGCCATGGTGGCGGTGAGCGTAGCCAGCACATTGGCTTTCAGCCCGTGCCCGATGCCATCGCTGAGCACCAGGATGGTGCGTCCCTCTTCCCGGAAAATATCCGAAAGAAAAACATCGCCACAGGCAATTTCTCCCCGGGGTTTTTTCTGTTCAACATCTATTTCAACGTGGTAGTCGGGATTATTCGTCGTCGCCATATCGGTGTGATTCTATGATTGAATTGAGCAATTCTTCGGTTTCGGCAGCATTTTCTCCCAGCAGGGAGGCTATCTTTTGTACCGTTTCAATATTCTGGACCTTGATGCGCTGGGCCCGGTTAATGATCTCATCGCGCACCAGTAAAGGGGCCGACATGTCACGGATAACGGCACCTACCACTTTTTGTTTAAAGAGGGTAACCACCGATACATGCAATAATCTATCCTGGTAAGGAATGTCACGCTCAAGGGTTTCTTCCCCTGATTTCATAATACTTGCCAACATTTTAAATATGATTTCCGGAATAAGTACCTCCGCATCGGCCCCTTTGAGACCCGGGATGGTTTCAAAAAGGTCCTCCGTTTCTTCTCCCATAAGCTGGGCAAAACTTTTGTTGGAATCGACCACTTTGTTGTGCTGATCCATCATGATAATCCCCACATTTATTTTATGCATCATATGAGAAGAAACCTCCATGGACTCTTTGGCCTTTTCGAGCCGTTTTTCTGTTTTTTTCAGTTTGGTGATATCATTAATAGAGCCCACTATTCCAGCAATTTTGTTTTCGTTATCCCGTATGACCGCTTTGTTGATCACCACGTCGAGTCGTGTGCCGTCTTTCTGTTTTACCTGGGTTTCGTAACCCTGTACATCGGGATTGGCAAGAAGTTGCTGATCGCGCTGATAATAAATGTCGGCCATCTCTTTGGTATGCACATCGTAAACCGATTTTCCGGTGATTTGAGCCCGGGGCATGCCGGTAAATTGTTCATGGGCCTTATTGCACATTTGGTAAGTGCCCTCCAGGTCTCTGTAGAAGATAGGAATGGGGAGCGCATCAATAATTTTCTGATAAAAATCAGGGTCTTCAATATTTCCGGGCAGAAACGATTTTTTGTCGTATATCATTTGTTGGCTGTTTAAGATTCATAGCGGTGAAAAATAAGGAATATAATCTTATTTCGAACCATTTTAAATATTTTTAAAAACAGCAAATTCTGATTTTTAACAGCAAAAACCATTTTCCTTGTCTTATCTTTGCTTTTTACAGAAATAAAAGTTGTCACTTAAACGATTGGATGTGAGAATCAGTGAAATTGCCCAATATGTAAACGCCACCATTGTTACGGAATTGCCGGATAAGGATGTAAAACTGGATAAAGCGTTCAGCTCAGATTTAATGAGTGATGTGCTGACCCTTGAGGAGGACAATATTCTCCTGATATCCGGGTTGGCCAATGTGCACCTTATCCGGACTGCAGAAATGGCAGATATTCATGTTGTACTTCTTGCGCGGGGGAAAAAGTCAACTCCCGATATGATTGAACTGGCCAATGAAAACGGACTGGTGATTCTGGAAACGCCTTTTTCGATTTATAAAACCAGTGGTATTCTTTATCATCACGGATTAAAAGCGGTTTATTGATGTCGCTTGAACTTCATTTTACCATAGAGGGAGGCGATTTTTCGCGGGCAGGAAAAGCATCCAGCCAGATAAAAAAGGTTATGAAACAACTGAACATCGATGCAAAAAGCATAAAAAAGGTTGTTGTTGCCGTTTATGAGGCAGAGGTCAATGTAGCTGCTCATGCTTATAAAGGAGAGGTGACTGCTTCTGTGGGGGAAAATGAAATTGCAGTGGAAGTTAATGATGAGGGACCGGGAATTGAAGATATCGATAAAGCCATGGAGGCCGGTTTCTCTACCGCCTCCAAAGAAGTCAGGGAAATGGGATTTGGTGCAGGTATGGGATTGCCCAATATAAAAAAGAATACCGACGAATTGAAAATTGAGAGTGAGCCGGGGAAAGGGACGGTTTTAAAATTCAGATGTTTTTATTGATGGGAAAAAAGGAAAAATATCATGCTTTGAAGGTGGACAGGGAAAAGTGTTTTGGATGTACGCATTGTATGAAAATTTGTCCCACAGAAGCCATCCGGATTGTTGAAGGGCTTGCCGTTATTGATAATTTGCGTTGCGTAGACTGTGGAAATTGCCTGCGCGCCTGTCCGGCCGATGCCTTTTACGTAGAACAGGATGACCTGAGCCGGATTTCAGATTTTAAATACCGGGTGATTCTTTTTCCTTCTGTGTTCATTGGACAGTTTCCTGAAATCTATTCCGAAGGGCAGATTTATGAGGCGATGCTCCGGCTGGGGTTTACCCATATTTTTGAAGTAGAACAACCCGCAAGTTGGTTAATGGAGTCTATAAAAGATGCTGCTGACGGTCAACCCGAACGCCCTTTGATTTCGTCTTTTTGCCCGGCTATTGTGCGGTTGATTCAGGGGAAATATCCCTCGCTGATCGATCATATTGTCAGGCGGAAGGCACCCCACGATTTGGCAGCCCATTTTGCCATTGAGAAATTGAGGAAGGAGGGTGCCAATGAAGATGAAATCGGAATTTTTTATGTTTCGCCCTGTTCGGCAAAAATGGCTGCCGTTCATCAGCCCGTGGCCGAAAAGGAATCGATCATTACCGGAACGATCAATATGAAGGATTTTTATAACCGGTTGATGAGGTTGATTCCTTCAAGGGAAGAAAAGGATACCTCTCAATTCAGGAGGTACCTGAGCCGTGAGGGGATTTTGTGGAGCCTTCCCCGCGGCGAGTCTGCCTGGTTTGGAGAGAAATCCATGGCCATCGATGGCATTCATAATGTGGTTAAATTCCTCGAGCGGCTGGAAAACGATGATGTCCCGGAGTTGGATTTTTTGGATTTAAAATCTTGTAGTCAGGGATGTGCAGGTGGAATATTGCTCACAGGCAACCGGTTTCTGACGGCTGAACGGCTGCAAAAACGATCGGTTCGGTATCCCAGTTCTTACCAGATACCCGTGGATGAGACGGTTAAAACAGGGGTCAAAGAAAAACTGTTGGCCGATAAGATTGAACCCAGGCATGTTTTTGTTCTGGATGAAAACCGTTCGAAAGCCCTTGAAAAACTCGAGAAGATTAATAACATTCTTTGCCAGTTGCCCGGGCTGGATTGTGGTGGCTGCGGAGCCCCCAACTGCCATGCCCTCGCAGAAGATATGGTGAAAGGAAACGCCAGAATGACGGACTGCATCTTTCTTCAGAGTAAATATTTGAAAGAGGGAAAGTTCGCTCCCTCAAAAGCTTATCAGAATCTGGAGAAAACATGGGGGGAGAAGCGTTTTGAAGCCGATTGCACTAAAAAAGGAGGAAGAAATGAAGGTTTTTGAATTGGTAGAACAGTTTAATTTAAAGGTTTTTAGCGGAAAAAAGGGCCTTGAAAATGAGGTTTCGGGAGGCTATGTCTCTGATCTGCTCAGTGATGTTATGGGCAATGCCGCTGAAGATGAGGTCTGGATTACCTTGCAAACCCATCAGAATATTATGGCTATTGCATCGTTGAAAGATTTGGCGGCCATTATTCTGGTGAAAGGCCTGGAACCGGATGAGGATACACTGGCTCATAGTGAGGAGGAAGGGATTCCGGTTTTGGGAACTTCCTGGGGTACGTTCGAAATAGCGGGTAAACTTTATGCGGCAATCCAATGAAGCATTTCAGGGGTGATTTACATATCCATACCCTGTTGTCACCCTGCGGTGATCTCGAAATGACCCCGCTTCATATTGCTGATCGTGCCGGAAGAAGTGGATTGGATATTATTGGGGTTACCGACCACAATTCCACAAAAAATGCCCTGGTGGTTAAAAAGGCTGCCGCAAGAAAAGGTGTTTTTACCCTGACCGGAGCCGAAGTAACCACCCGTGAGGAGGTTCATTGCCTGGCTTTTTTTGAAAAAGAAGAACAGTTAACCCGTTTTCAGCAGTTTTTAGATGATATGCTGATGAAGGTTCCCAACGACGAACATTATTTTGGTTATCAGCCGGTTATTGATGAGGCGGAGAATATTTTGGAAATGATTCCCCATTATTTACCTGCAGCGCTGAAGGCGGGGATAAAAGAGGTTCAGGAGTTGGTATATGCGTTGGATGGTATTTTTATTCCGGCCCATATCGACCGTCCGGCAAATGGTATTTTTAGTCAGTTGGGATTTATTCCCCCCTCACTTCGGTTCGATGCCCTGGGGCTTTCGAAGTTGGCTGCGGAAAAAGATGTTCGACAACAGTATGTTTTACAAAAGAAAACCACCC
>CAYTDH010000365.1:0-4953 GCA_964436325.1 uncultured Tangfeifania sp. | reverse complement strand
ATCCACAGATAACACAGATAATTCGCAGATTGGCACAGATAAAGAAGAATTAAAATTATCTGTGTTCATCTGTGCACATCTGTGGATCATTCCTCTCTGTGTTCATCTGTGTGTCATCAGTGTACATCTGTGGATCATTCTCTCTGTGTACATCTGTGGAAAATCTGTGGAAAATTTGAAGTTGATTTATCTGGCAACAGAAAACATCGAGACTGTAAAATAATTCCCTCAACCTCACCATCTCACAATCTAACTACTCCTTATCTCATAATCTCACTACTCACCATCTCCCAATCTTCTTCCATCATTAAGAATCCAACCAAAAAGCGGTAAAAATAAAAGTGACTGCCTTTATTTTTTTACTTTCGCAGGACAAGAAAGAAGTTATTTCAAAAAATGCAGATACCATGACAGAAGACTCAACCTATAATTTCACTCCCCTTCCGGGGTATGAAAATTTTGAAGCGACCACCCAGATTGTGATTGCTGAAATTCTTCGTCGCAAATTGCCTTTTGAAATTATTGATGCCTCAAACAACTTGATTGCTGCAAGGTACAATAATAAGGAATATATCATTCATGAAGGAACCATTTCGGATGCCAATAGCCTGATTGCGTATTGGATATCGAACGATAAATGGATGACCCGTCAATTCCTTCAGCGAAGAGGAATCCGGCATGCTAAAGGTATTTTGCTTAAGCAGGGTTATTCTCATGGCTTGCTCGATGAGGTTATTTTACCTGCTGTGGTTAAGCCGGTAAATACCGATCATGGAATTGCCGTCAGTACCAACATCAAAAACCGCGATGATCTTGATTCTGCCATTGAGAATGCTTTCGCTCATGCGTCCAAAGTTATTGTGGAGGAATATTTTCCCGGCAGGGAATTCCGGTTTCTTGTCACTGATTATGCGGTACGCGCCATTGCCCGCCGCGAACCCGCAAATGTTACCGGCGATGGAAAACAGACGGTCAACCAACTCATTGAACAAAAAAACGAAGGAAGGGGAACCGACTACCGGCATCCGTTGTTAAAGATTCGGGTAGATGAAGAAGTGCAGAGGCATTTGAAGGCCCATGATTTGACAATTGAGAGTGTTTTACAAAAAGGTAAGAAAGTGTATTTGCGCCAAAACTCCAATTTGAGCACCGGGGGAGACAGCATTGACGAAACAGAGAATATGCCTGAATATTATAAAAATGTTGCCATAGAAGCTGCGCAGTCGGCAGGGCTGAAAATTGCCGGAATTGACATCATTATCAGGGATACGGCAGCAGTTCCGTCGCCCGAGAATTACATTGTGGTGGAACTCAATGCGCCGGCAATGCTTTCGATGCATGATTATCCGTTCATTGGCAAAAACCGCCATGTGGAAAAATTTGTTCTGGATAGTATTTTAGGATCGAAATGAAGGCGTTTTTGAATGTGATTAAAGCCGTTTTAGTGAATGACAGAACCCGTTATCAATAATGAAATACAGCACAAAGGGCAGCTCGTCGAATATTTTGAAAAGGGTTGCAAACCTCCGGAGAAGTGGGGTATTGGCACAGAACATGAAAAATTTTTGTTTCAAAGAAGCCAGTTAAAACGTCTGGATTATGAATCAAAGTATGGGATTCGATCCATTTTAAAGGCTTTGCAGCGAGATGGATGGCAGCCGCTTTTTGAGAAGGAGAACATCATCGGGCTCAGGCAGGAAGGGGCATCCATAACGCTTGAACCCGGAGGGCAATTTGAACTTTCGGGGGCAAATTTTACCACCATTCAGGAAACCTATGATGAGACAAAAAAACATTTTGAAGAGTTGAACCGGATTTGCCGGAAATATGATTTTTTCAGTCTTCCCATGGGGGTTGATCCCATTTCCTCCCGGGAAGATTTATCCTGGATGCCCAAGGAGCGGTACCGTTGGATGAGGCAACATATGCCCCGGAAAGGCAATCTCGGTCTGGAGATGATGACCAACTCCGCGTCCATTCAGGTGAATCTGGACTTTTCCAGCGAAAAGGATATGGTTAAGAAATTGCGTGTTTCCCAGGCTTTGCAGCCGATTATTACTGCTATTTTTGCAAATTCCCCTTTTTCCGGGGGAAAACCCTGCGGATTTTTAAGTTATCGCGCGCACATTTGGGATCATACCGATCCCAACCGGTGTGGTTTTCTCCCTTTTATATTTGATAAGGGATTTGGTTTTGAACGGTGGGTGGACTACCTGCTGGATGTGCCTATGTATTTTATTGCTCATCAGGGGGATTATTTCCCGGCTCATGGAATGACCTTCGGGCAGTTCTTTGAGGGGAAGCATACAGCAGCTCCCACCATGGAGGATTGGGAAACCCATGTTTCCACTGTTTTTCCGGATGTGCGGCTCAAACAGTTTATTGAAATGCGGGGAGCCGATGCCAGTTGTTTGCCTTACATTGCCGCGCTTTCTGCTTTTTGGGTTGGACTGTTGTATGACAGTGACAGTCTGGAAGAAGCTCACCAGTTGGTTTCCGGGTGGGACGTGCAAACATTGCAGGAGCTGCGTTCCCGGGTGCCGGAAAAAGGACTCCATGCTGCCAGCGGGAATCTGGATGCAGGAAATATCTCCGTTGAGGTGTACCGCCTGGCAATTGAGGGTCTTGCACGCCGGGCAAAAATATGGGGCATTGAAGATGAGAGCCGTTTCCTGGAACCTGTCCGGGAGATCATAGAAAGCAGAACCACCCAGGCCGAAAGGTTTCTGCAATATTACCGTGAACGATCATCCGGTGATATTAAAGACATTATCTATTCCTGGCAAAAAACGCATTTGCAATGCTGTTCCGGTGATGAATTGGAAAAAACCCCAGGCGAATCATGATTTCGAAACTGAGATTTTTGTTGACATATACCCATCAATACCGCTGGTGGTATACCGGTGGAATTATTTTCCTGATTCTCACAGTGTGGGTTTCTGTAACCATTCCCGGTTTTATTCAAAAAAGCATTGACCTGATAGCAGAAGGACGCACCGGTGATGTTTCAGAGTTTCATAAAAATGTGTTGATCATCGTGGGGCTGGCCCTGGCTTTAATCCTGGTCCGGACCCTTTCACGAGTATTGATTTTTTTTCCGGCACGACTTATTGAAAGGCAACTCAAGGGGGAGATGTTTCAAAAGCTTTCTTCTTTTGGAAAGGACTATTACGACCAGAATGCCACGGGTAATATTGTCTCCAGGGTTAACAACGATATTAACGGGGTACGCATGATCACGGGGTTTGGCATTTTGCAGATTGGGAATATTTTATTGTCACTGTCGCTGACCCCCTATAAGATGTGGAACCTTTCTCCCGCGCTGACGCTTTATGTTATTCTGCCCATGATTGTGGTGTTTGTTATTGTGCGTTTTGGGATGGTGGTAATGGTAAAAAACACCCGTTTGCGGATGAATACCCTTCAAAAACTGTCAGGAAAAATTATCTCTTTTCTTTCCGGCAACAATGTGATCAAGAGTTATAATCTTTATGACCATGCCGAAAAAGAAATCCAAAAGGAGAACCTTTCGTATTACAAGTCGAGCATAAAAATTGCCTGGGTCCGGTCTTTTATTTTGCCTTTACTTGCCAATCTCGGACAGATTCTCAAAATTGTGGTGCTTTTTGCAGGGGGGATGTATGTCATCCAAGGGAAGTTCACGATTGGTGAACTCACCGAATATATTGCTTATGCTGCTCTTTTGAGCCATCCGGTTATGGGGCTTGGCTGGGTGCTCACTGTTTTTCAGCAGGGCTTTGTTGGTATCAGCAGTATACAAACCATTATGAACAGGAGCGGAGCTGATGGGGAACGAAAAGCACTACCTGAAAACTCAAAAAAGGATTTGTTTCAGGAAGGCATCTGCTTGGAAAATTTCACCTACACCTACCATAACGGGGAGCAACCTGCGTTGAAAGACATTTCGTTTTCCATTAGGCCCGGTCAGGTTGTGGGGATTACCGGGAAGGTCGGTTCCGGGAAAACGACCCTAATCAATTGTTTGAATGGTTATTTAAAGCCTGGAAAGGGAATGGTGTTCTTTGGACCCCATGATGCTGCAGGCCTCAAAAGTGAAGATATCCGGGCTGTAGTTAAAACCGTCAGCCAGGAGGTTTTTCTCTTTTCCGATACCATCGAAAACAATGTGGCCTTCGGGTTGGATGAGGCGATTCAAAAGGACCGTTTTGAAGAGATGGTTTATAAAAGTGCTTTTGCCGATGAATTGTCGCGTTTTCCCATGCAGGAAAAAACTTTGGTGGGGGAAAAAGGGATCATGCTTTCGGGAGGACAAAAACAGCGGATAAGCCTGGCCAGGGCTTTGTATGCCCCCAGTGAACTGTTGATTCTCGACGATGTGTTTTCGGCCGTGGATACCGATACCGAACGTTTCCTGATTAAACAGATTTTTGATCATCCCGCAGCAAAAAGCGTGGTGGTGGTTTCGAACCGGGTTAGTGTGCTTGTGAAAACTGATTTTACCCTGGTACTTGAAGAGGGCCGGGTGGCTGCCCGGGGTACACACCACGAGCTGTTGAGAAAATCCCGTTTTTACGCGGATATTCTTGAACTGCAACAGCAGGGTTCGTCCAATGAAGAAAAAAAGAGGCATGATTAAAGGAGCAAACAAAATAATCCAAAGCAACGACTGGCATCTTCTCCGGAGGTTTGCC
Organism: uncultured Tangfeifania sp.; assembly: GCA_964436325.1. Lineage (GTDB taxonomy): Bacteria > Bacteroidota > Bacteroidia > Bacteroidales > Prolixibacteraceae > Tangfeifania. The sequence continues at coordinate 280 of CAYTDH010000365.1, read as the reverse complement.
GGGTATTTTAGGCCACACAGGAAATGGTTTTTCTTGAGCATTGCTTTCATACCTGTTACAACGGGAGCAGGAATTCTTTTTCTCTGGCTGGTTGAAAATATCGTGGATGAATACATTGTTCCGGGAAATGTTGAAGGCTTAACCCGGCAGATCGTTTTTTTGGCGTTTACCCTGCTTTTGAATATTCTTTTTGACGGGTTTTACAGTTATTCCTTTTCCAAAGCTGGAGGGCTTGCCATTGTTGATTTGCGGAAAAATTTATTTGGAAAATCGCTGCGGT
>CAYTDH010000364.1:0-4955 GCA_964436325.1 uncultured Tangfeifania sp. | reverse complement strand
AGACATACCTACCGCCAGGGTTGGGAACAGATATAAATCCATCCATCTATCAAGAATAATTCTTAATAGCCAGCTCTCCCCTTCATATCACTCAGGAATTCGTATTTTCGGGAAAAATAGAAAATAACCACTCGTTGAAAGGGAAGATCTGTTTTTGTTAAAATTGCCGGGAAATGATATTGCTCCAACGGTATATTGTAAATCATTAAACGAAAAAACCTCCTACGTTTGTTGCCCAGAAGGATAACTGCTTCCGAGCCATCGGTTCTCCCTCGCCAGGGTACAAGAAGATGGGGGAACTTTGAATAACAAAAAAATTTTTGACGATGAAATCTTTATTACTGCTATCTGCTCTATTGTTAAGTTTGACCATTCCTGCCGGAGCAAAGGATTACCATGTGGCCAAAAACGGAAGTGACCAAAACCCCGGAACCGAAAGTTCACCGTTAGTAACCATCCAGGCTGCAGCCCAAATGGCTCAGCCGGGTGATGTCATCACGGTGCATGAAGGGGTTTACCGCGAACAGATTACCCCACCCCGGGGAGGAGTATCAGACGACCGACGCATTATTTATCAGGCCGCCGAAGGAGCCAATGTAGAAATTAAGGGTTCGGAAATCATTAAAGGTTGGCAAAAATTCTCTGGAACAGTCTGGAAAGCCACCATACCGAATACTTTTTTTGGGGATTACAACCCCTACAAGGATATTGTAAGCGGGGACTGGTTTAACGATCTGGGACGCATTCACCACACCGGAGAGGTCTATTTGAACGGAAAATCGTTTTGGGAAGCCGCATTGCTGGAAGATGTGCTGAATCCTAAACCCCGGGAGGATCGCTTTGATCCGGAGGGTTCTGTCTACACGTGGTTTTGCGAAAGCGACGAAACCAACACCTATATTTATGCCAACTTTCATGGTGCTGATCCCAATGCAGAAACCGTGGAAATAAACGTGCGGAGAAGTTGTTTTTATCCGGACACCACAGGCATCAATTACATTACCCTTCGCGGGTTTCACCTGAGTCAGGCAGCTACCCAGTGGGCACCCCCAACGGCAGAACAAATCGGTTTGGTAGGAACCAACTGGAGCAAAGGATGGATCATCGAGAACAACCGAATCAGTGACTCAAAATGTTCGGGAATCACATTGGGCAAGCACGGCGACAAGTACGACAACACTTCCGAAGACTCTGCGGAAGGGTATGTTGAAACCATATTGCGCGCCCTGGCCAACGGCTGGAATAAAGACAATATTGGCCACCACATCATCCGGAACAACATCATCACCGACTGCGAACAAACCGGCATCTGCGGTAGTATGGGAGGTGTTTTCAGCACCATTGAGAATAACGACATTTACAACATCTGGACCAAGCGCCAGTGGACCGGTGCAGAAATGGGGGGAATAAAAATTCACGCCTCCATCGACATGGTCATCAAAAACAACCGGTTGAAAAATTGCGGCCGCGGCCTGTGGCTCGATTGGATGGCCCAGGGAACCCGTGTCACCGGAAATCTATTCTACAACAATACCACCGATGACCTTTTTGTAGAGGTAAACCACGGTCCTTTTCTGATTGAAAACAATATTCTTTTATCTGAACTTTCTATCCGCGACTGGTCAGAAGGGGGAGCTTTTGTACACAATCTCATTGCGGGCAATATCCAACTCCGCCCACAGGGGCGCCTCACTCCTTATCAGCTTCCGCATTCCACACAGATGGCAGGATTAGAAAAAACTCTGGGAGGGGATAACCGTTACTACAACAATATTTTTTACGGCGGGGTTCCCGAAACAAAAAACCAAAAATCCGGGCTGGCAGTATACAAAAACGCCGCATTTCCCCTTTTCGTTGGCGGAAATGTTTATCTGAACGGAGCGCATAAACTGAATGAAACCGAAGAAGCCCTTGTGATCAATGAAGTTCCGGCCGTTCAACTGGAAGAAACCGAAAAGGAGACTGTGCTCACTTTTTATGATCACAAACAATTGGGGAAAATGAAAAATCCGCTGATCACAACTGATATGCTTGGAAAAGCCATCATTCCCGATCAAAGGTATGAAAACCCCGACGGCTCAGAAATTACCATCAACAAAGATTATTTTGGTCACACCCGAAACACAAAGAATCCTTATCCCGGGCCGTTTAAGAATCCGGGGGCCGGGGAAATAAAACTCCGGGTATGGAAGAAATAACCTACCCTTTCAGACCCCAGAAGTCCCCTTTTTTTACACAGTAAAATGCCGGAATGAAAAGAACGGAAAAACAACTTTTTTAACTATTTTAAGGCCCTTTTAGGGGAAACAAAAAAATCACATATGAACTCAAGGGAACAATTATTAAAAACGCTCAACCACGAACAAACAGACCGGGTAGTAGTAGACCTGGGCTCCACTGCCGTAACAGGGATTCATGTTCGCGCCATTTCACAACTAAGGAGGCATTTCGGATTGCAACGAAAACCCATCCGGGTCATTGAGCCATTCCAGATGCTTGGCGAAGTAGGCTGGGAGTTGATTGACTCCCTGGGCATTGATGTCATCGGTGCCTGGGGAAGGGAAAACATGTTTGGTTTCAACAATCATGCTCCCTTCAAGGAATGGAAAACACCCTGGGGTCAGCGCGTTATGGTTCCAATGGGATTTAATGTGACCATCAGTGAAAATGGAGATGTCCTCATGCACCCTGAAGGAGATACATCAATTCCCCCGTCAGCAAAAATGCCGGCAACCGGCTATTTTTTCGATGCAATCATCCGGCAGGATTCCATCGAGGAAGAAAATCTTAAAGTAGAAGATAACCTGGAAGAATTCGGACTAATCTCAGAAAAAGATCTTGAGCATTGGCGCATTGAGGTGGACAAAGCTTATTACTCCGGAAAAGGAATCATAGCTGCTTTTGGTGGCACTGCACTGGGCGATATCGCGCTTGTTCCCGGAATGCAAATGCGCCATCCCAAAGGGATACGCGATGTTGCCGAATGGTATATGAGTACCATCAGCCGCCCGGACCATATCAAAAAAATATTTGAAAGGCAAGCTGAAATAGCCATAGAAAACCTTCGGCGCATCTATTCAGTCGTTGGCAATAAAGTGAATGCAGTATTTCTTTGCGGCACCGATTTTGGGACCCAGGATTCCACCTTCTGTTCGCTTGAGCAATTCGAAGAAATTTGGCTACCCAGCTATAAAAAAATAAACGACTGGATTCATGAAAACACGCATTGGAAAACATTTAAACACTCCTGCGGGGCTGTAGAGCCTTTCCTCGATGGTTTTATCCGGGCCGGGTTCGACATCATTAACCCCGTTCAAATCAATGCCGTTGGGATGGATCCCCAAAAATTAAAGGATAAATACGGCCGGCATCTCGTTTTTTGGGGTGGAGGCATCGACACACAAAAAATGCTTCCCTTTGGCAAACCGGAGGAAGTCCGTGAGCAGGTACTGAGAAATTGTGAGATTTTCTCCAAAAACGGCGGGTTTGTTTTCAATACCGTGCATAACATCCAGGCCAATGTACCAGTAGAAAATATGGTGGCCATGCTTAATGCGCTTCAGGAATTTAATGGGAAATAGAATATCATTTAATCCAAAATACGTCTGTAACCATGAAAAAAGCACAAGAATTTTTAAAAAAACACCAACTCAACGCGTCCGATATCAACATCCGGCAGGTGGTGGATCAATTCTTAAACGAAATGAAAGCCGGGCTCAGAAATGAAAAAAGCTCGCTGCTTATGCTGCCTACCTATATTGAAGCTGAGGGAGAGGTAAAAGCCAATGATCCTGTTGTAGCCATCGATGCGGGAGGAACCAATTTTCGTGCAGCAAAGGTATACTTCGATAATGATCTGAACCTGGTTACCGAAAACCTGCAACAATATAAAATGCCTGCAATAGAAAAGGAATTATCCAAAAAAGAGTTCTTCGATACGTTTGCACGATACCTTGAGGATTATAAAACAGAATCGGAAAAAATCGGTTTTTGCTTTTCCTATGCAGCGGAGATTTTCCCCAACAAAGACGGAAAGCTTCTCGAGTGGAGCAAAGAAATAAAGGCCCCCGAAGTCATCGGTGAGATGGTGGGTGAACAGATGCTGGCAGCTATGGGAACTCCCGGCAAACAACTGGTATTAATGAATGATACTGTTTCCACCCTTTTGGCCGGTAAGGCTGCAAAAGCAGGAAAGAGCTACGACACCTACATCGGTTTCATCCTCGGAACAGGCACCAACACCAGCTACATCGAAGCCAATAAAAACATCACCAAAAACCCGGAACTCGATCCAACCGGAAGTCAAATCATTAACATTGAAAGCGGAAACTTTGACAAACTCCCGCGGACCGACATCGATATTGCTTTTGACAACTCCACCAAAAACCCGGGGCGGTATTCATTTGAAAAAATGTTTTCAGGAGGGTATTTTGGGGGATTGTGCACAACAGCCCTGAAGCAGGCGGCAGCCGAAGGGCTTTTTTCTGCCGGAACACAAAAAAATGTTGAGGCATTTAATGAACTTTCAACAGAGGAGGTCAATAAATTTGTATCTGGTGTGGAACTTAAGAAAAATGTCCTCGCCAAAGCGCTGGTAAATGAGGAAGATCAATCCACAGCAGCAACCATCATCAATGGGTTAATCGAACGTGCAGCCAAACTGGTTGCAGCCAATTTGGCAGCGGTTATACTCCAAACCGGGAAAGCCAGGTCCCCTGTAAAACCGGTTTTAATGACCATCGAAGGAACAACTTTTTACAAGCTGAATCGTTTTCAGGAAATGTTTGAAGCCTTTTTACACGAATTCTTATCGGGTGACAACCAACGCTATTACGAAATTGTGGAGGTTGAAAATTCGAGTTTGCTTGGGGCCGCGATTGCAGCCATTGTGAATTAAGCCGCAAAATGGCTCTGGCGTGTACCAAAAAGAAAGGGCAGCTCAACAGCTGCCCTAT
>CAYTDH010000363.1:1520-4962 GCA_964436325.1 uncultured Tangfeifania sp. | reverse complement strand
ATATTGTATGGCTCGCGGTAAATTAAGCGGGAAACTAAAAATAAATATACCCCTCAAAGAATTCCCGCAACAGGGGATTGCAGAATTTACCCTTTTTGATGAAAACCTGCTTCCGATTGCCGAAAGGTTGGTATTTATTCACCCGGACAGAAAGCTGTACATCAAAACAGAATTGAACAAGGAGAAGTATGAGACCAGGGAGAAGACCACTTTACGATTAAAAGTAACCGATGAAAACGAACGGCCCGTAAGGGCCAACCTGGGAATAAGCGTGTTTGACAAGCTTTACCAAAATTCGGAAGATTCAAAAAATATCTTGGCCCATTGTTACCTTTCCTCGCAATTAAAAGGGAAAATTTACGATCCGGCCTTTTATTTTGACAACAAAAATGAAGGCCGGGAAGAAGCGTTGGATTTGTTGTTGCTCACTCAGGGGTGGAGAAGGTATATATGGGGCGAACAAAATTTACGGGCAAACGGCGAAGCAAAACGGCCCGTTATTTTTGACGGTACGGAAGGGGAAGTCCATGCCACCAAAAAGCAAAAAAAAGCACAGGGGACACAACAGTTTGTAATGGCCTTCAACCCGGGCGAAAACGGGAATATGAATTTGATAGCAGCCGGCCCGGCCGGAAAGTTCATGGTCACGCCCGTGCATTTGAAAACCTGGCAGGGCGGTTATGTTTACCTGAAACCAATGACCCCGGAAGAATTTGAGCCCCGCATCAATCTGGATTATCCCTTTCAAACCATTAATAATATTTTGAATTCAAAAGAAACGTTATATCCTTTACCTAACCAAAAACATGCAGAAAAAGAAAAACCAATTCGGCCTTATGTAGTAGCTCCCAATGTAATTGAAATTGGTGAGGTTACGGTCAAAGGGAAGGGAATAAAGCCTTTCAGGGACAAATACCTTAGGCAGCTTGATAGCATGGCAAAAATTGATTTAACATCGGTATGGGTGTGCTGTCATGGTTACTTGCAAAATTACTTACCGGGTTACTTCCATAGGTGCGGAAATTGTGGTGATTCTTTAAGGTCAAAACCTGTCGAAGGTGAAACGTATAGGGTTATTAAATCAGAATACGTTGGAAGGCAAGACGGGAAAAGAATTGTAACAGATGTGTATAATACCGTATACCATTACCCCCAGTTCACAAAAGAACAACTCTTAAAGATGAACAACCTGTCAAGGATAAAGGCTTACTATACCAAAAAGGAGTTTTATCAACCCAACTATGACAAAGAAGATGAAAACGAGATGGTTCCCGATACACGTAATACCCTGCTTTGGGCTCCATCGGTCATTACCGACGAAAATGGGGAAGCAACGCTTGAATTTTTCTGTTCCGACATCAATACCGGGTTTGTCGGCAAAATTGAAGGCGTAGGCGGGAACGGGCTGCTAGGCACCGGGGATTTTGAGTTTATCGTGCGGAAAACAAAACCGTTTAAGTGGGAGGAATGAGGTATGAAGGAAAGAATAAACATATTGAAAATCAAATTGTCCGGCAGTGGCACGCTGTTTTTATTGTCTGTCTTCCTTGTGTTTTCTTTCCCTGCCTCGTCCCAGCCCGGCAACCCGGCAACGGACAAGCTGGCCGGGCGACTCCATTCCCTGGCCAAAAACAGCCCCCCCGAACTGGTTTACCTGCAAACCAGCAAAGGCATTTACGAAACCGGTGAAGATTTATGGTTCAAGGCCTACCTGCTCGATGCCCAATACCTGATACCTTCCATGCTTAGCCGCACCCTTTACCTGCAACTGCTCAACGAAAAAAACGGCCAGGCGGTTTGGCAGGAAAAATACGGAATAGATAACGGTTTTACTGACGGGCATGTGTACATCAACGACACGCTCTCCGAAGGCAGCTACCTGTTTGCAGCTTATACCCCGCATTCTTTCTTTGCCGACAGCACCGAATTTAAGGCCGCCCGGAAAATTACCGTGAAAAAAGACATGGAACCGCGCGTGTCGGTAACGGCGAAATTCAGCAAGCCATCGTTTGGGAAAGGGGACAGCATCGGCATTGACTTACTGGCACTATCAGGACAGCAAAAACCGCTTTATGCAGAAATTACAGCTGTTTTAAGGATCGATGGGCAAGAGTTTCAAAAATTGCAGTTAACAACCGACCGAAACGGGGAGGTTTTCCTGGGATTTAACCCTGGACATACCGGCGAAGGTTTAACCGTTGCAATTAAAGCTAAACATACCGATGCCGAAGAAAACATTGTTTTGAACGTGCCGTTCCACAACGGCAGCCCCGTCCAGTTTTCCCTTTTCCCCGAAGGGGGCAACCTGGTCGCGGGGCTGCATTCCAAACTGGCGTTCAAAGCGGTAGGTACCGATGGCAACCCCTTGGGTGTGGCAGGCACCCTGTTTGAAGACGATAAACCTTTGTTGGAATTCAAAAGCGCCCATGCCGGGATGGGGAGCCTGGATTTTACCCCGTTGGCCGGAAAGAGATACCACATCCGCCTTTCCGTGCCCGAAACCGACAGCGCCTTCTTTTTGCCGGAAGTCTACCCTGAAGGCATCACGATGCAACTGTCCGGGAGGGGCAAAGAATACCTGGAGTTTATTGTGTCGCAAAGCCCCGGGCTAAAGAAAGCCGCCGTTTATCTGCAGGGGCAACTCAGGGGCGTTGTTTGTTGCATGGCGGCCGGGACGTTGGACAAAGAGCTAAGGATAAAAATCCCCCTCAAAGAATTTTTGCAACAGGGCATTGCCGAGTTCACCCTTTTTGACGGAAACCTGCTGCCGGTGGCCGAAAGGCTGGTGTATGTCAACCCCGGCAAAAAACTGTACATCGAGGCCAAACCGGACAAGGAAAAATATGAGACCCGGGAAAAAGTCGTGCTGAAAATAAAAGTGGCGGACCAAAACGGGCAGCCGGTACAAACCAACTTGGGGGTAAGTGTTTACGACAAACTTTACCAAAACCCCGGAGACCCGAAAAATATCCTGTCCCACTGCTACCTGTCTTCCCAGTTGAAAGGAAAGGTTTACGATCCGGCTTATTATTTTGACAACAAGAACGAAGGCCGGGAAGAAGCTTTGGATTTGCTACTGCTCACCCAGGGCTGGCGGAGGTATATATGGGGCGAACAAAACTTGCGGCCAAACGGGGAGGTAAAACGGCCCGTTATCTTTGACGGTACGGAAGGGGAAGTACATGCCACCAAAAAGCAGAAAAAAGCACGGGGGGTACAGCAGTTCATAATGGCCTTTAACCCGGGGGAAAACGGGGACATGGATTTAATTGCAAGCGATTCAGCCGGAAAGTTTATGGTCACGCCCGGGCACTTGAAAACCTGGCAAGGCGGGTATGTTTACCTCAAACCCATGGTACCGGAAGAATTTGGGCCCCGTATCAGCTTGGCCGAACCGTTCCAGGACATTAACAAAATCATGAAAGCTAAAGAAACCACCTAT
>CAYTDH010000363.1:0-1510 GCA_964436325.1 uncultured Tangfeifania sp. | reverse complement strand
GTCCAACAAAACAGGCACTCTAAAAGAGGAGCCCACCCGGGCGTTTGTCGCCGGTTCCAATGTCATTGAGTTGGGTGAAGTTATAGTCAAAGGCAAAAAAATCAATCCTTTCCGGGACAAGTACATGGGGCAGCTGGACAGTATCGCAAAACTGGATTTAAATGATGACTGGGTGTGCAAACATGGTTTTTTGCATAATTATAAACCTGGGTATGCCCATTTAGTAGGATCTGGTCCTCCCTATCGAATTTGCAGTGATACTATAGTAGCAAGACCCATTGAGGGAAAAACATATCAACTTGTTAAATATGAAGATGTAGGAAGACAAGATGGAAAATGGATTTTAACAGATTTGATTTCAGTTGAATATCACTACCCCGAATTTACGGATGACGAACTCTTAAAGATGAACAACCTGTGCAGGGTAAAAGCTTATTATGGAAAACGTGAGTTTTACCAGCCAAATTACGATAAGGAATCGGCAAGCGATGTTTTGCCCGATACTCGTAACACCCTGCTTTGGGCGCCATCGGTCGTTACCGACGAAAAAGGAGAAGCAACCCTGGAGTTTTTCTGTTCCGACATCAATACCGGGTTTGTCGGCAAAATTGAAGGCGTAGGCGGGAACGGGCTGCTAGGCACCGGGGATTTTGAGTTTATCGTGCGGAAAACAAAACCGTTTAAATGGGAAGATTAAGGCAAGTTATTAAACACAAAACAGTAAATCTGCATTATGGACAAATACATATAACATTCAATTAATATAATTTTTTAAAAAATCAATAAAATCAAACCCGATTATTATGTACGCAAAATCCCATTCTGAAATCATTCGGGAACTGGATGATGATCTGAATCATTTACACTCAAAACCGCAAGATTTACTGATTTACTATGAATCCGCAGCCGGGCTTTGTTGGCTTGCCCTCAACAAAATGAGAAAACTGGTCATTAAAAACGGCTTTCAGGACCAGGAAGAAGAAATCGATTTTTTCAAACGCGTTAAGCCTAAAGTGTTCAGTAAATACAGCAGTTTATCAAAGAGCTGGAACAGAAGCACCAGTTGACACAGAAGGAAACAAAAGAGAAACCTTATTTTCGGATTTCTCCCCGCAGCCGGAACAATAAACAAAACATCGAAAATTTGTTCACACACCTGAACGGGCTAAACAAAATCACCTCAAAGGAGTTTTACAATGAAGTCCTGAAACTTTTCAATGTTGAAATCAAATAAGAAAGGAAAGTCCAGAAGGCTCTAATTCCCTAAAAATTCACTTTCAATAAATGCCCGTTCTTTTACAGCAGAAAATCTGTACCTTTTCTAATTCAGCAAATATTTTTAAACCCGACAACTCCTATTTGCTTAAAACTTGTGAATAACGACCATTATTAAATCCGGGTTTCGTTGCTCAGTATCATGGTTTACCTTTTGATTTATCTAGTTTTTTTATTTCCTTTTTAACCTCCTCAATCAATTGTTTTTCGCTGGGAAGGTACAACTGATATTTGC
>CAYTDH010000362.1:0-4984 GCA_964436325.1 uncultured Tangfeifania sp. | reverse complement strand
CAAGGCCCGATTGGATTAAAAAGAATAAATCTGAACAAACCCTTAGGGAGCTCCGTACCTAAGGGATTCACCCGCCCGAAGGCCTAATTATCGCGAATGCATTGAGTAAATGAGACCAAAACCCGATTTCATTATTGCATTCATTATAAGTGCATTGTAAAAATCTGTCATTGGCAGGAGCTTGCGACGGGAAATCTTTCCCTGTTTCAACAGATTTCTCCTCCTGCGTCGTCGAAATGACACTAGAGTGCGATTTCCTAAATCCATTCATTATGAGCGATTTGAAAAAATCTGTCATTGGCAGGGAAGCGTAGCGACGAGGAATCTCTCCAAATACAAGTGAGATTTTTCCAATTCCTGAAGCAATCCCGGCGAAATAAGTTATTTTTGTATGGGAAATTCTATTGAACAGAGTGTTTAATGAGAAGTAATGGCTATTTGAGAACACAACCAATACAAACGGGTCTGTTGCTTTTGCTGACCGGATTATCACTATTGGCCGTAAATGGCACCGCCCAGGAAAATGACACCATCGTTCCCCTTGGGGAATCACCCCGTAATATCCTCCGCAAAATAGATATCCGGCAATTGAGCAATTACGGTTTTAATTTCTGGCAGGATAAATTTTCGGGAAACTGGGCAGGTATTGATTTTGGAGTGAACGGTTTTATAGATCCTGACTATTCCGGTTATTCTTCGGATTTTATGAAAAATGACCTTCTTCGTTCCAATTCAACATTCATCAACCTCATCCAGCAAAGCATCGGATTACAGCGCAACAGGAATACGATTGGACTGGTTACAGGTATCGGGCTACACCTGCAAAGCTACCGGCTCGACAAAAACACTACCATACGGGAAAATGACAACGGCGTGATCGAGCCGGAAATCCTTTGGTTTGACCAGAACCAAAAATCCAAGCTATCGCTGGTATCGTTGATGGTTCCTTTGCTGGCTGAGTTTCAAATCCCCATACGCCATTACGATAACCGGCTCTACATTTCGGGAGGTGTCTATGGCTCCTGGCTGTTAAGCAGCCACACCAAAATAAAATACCGGGCAGACGGAGAAAAAGAGAAACTGAAAGTGCCCGGTCAATATTCCATACACGATTTAAAATATGGAGTTATGTTACGTACCGGCTACCGTTGGGTGAACCTGTTTGCCACATACGACCTGGTTCCCCTGTTCAGGGAAGATAAAGGCCCGCGTCTCATTCCGTTTTCCATAGGTATATCGCTGATTCGTTTTTAATTATATTCAATAGTATGAGACCCTATATTTTAGAAGAAACAAACTGGAAACAGGTAAAAAACCAGCAGTATGAAGTCGCCATCCTTCCCTGGGGAGCCACTGAGCCACACAATTACCATTTGCCTTATGGCACCGATTCGCTCGAAACCGCCCGCATAGCTGCCGATGCGGCTCAAAAAGCCTGGGAGAAAGGAGCGAAGGTGATGGTCCTGCCAACCATACCTCTGGGCGTACAGAATATGGGGCAGATTGATCTGCCGTTTTGTTTGCATACCCGCCCCTCCACCCAGAAAATCATATTAAAAGATATGGTGGTTACCCTTCACCACCAGGGAATCAAAAAGCTGGTGGTGATGAACGGACATGGGGGCAACGACTTTAAACCCTTTATCCGGGAAATCCAGCCCCAATTCCCCGATATGTTTCTGTCGCTGGTGGAATGGTTTAAGATGTTCCCGTTAACCGACTATTTTGAAAAGGAGGGCGACCATGCCAACGAAATGGAAACGAGCATCATCATGCATTACTTCCCGGAATGGGTATTGCCACTCGGGGAAGCAGGCGAAGGCAAATCCCGCAAATTCAAAATCGAAGGACTGAACGGGTCTACCGCCTGGGCCCCGCGGCACTGGACCAAAGTTTCGGAAGATACCGGTATTGGAGACCCGCGGAAAGCGAGTCCCGAAAAAGGGAAAAAATTTCTTGAGGCCATCACCTCTGTCATTGGGAACTATTTCGTAGACCTGGCAGCAAGCGATTTAAATGACCTTTATGAATAACTGAATTCAGTCCACCAGAGGAAGTGTAATTTTAAAGGTGGTTCCCTCATTTTCGCGGGAGGTAAAAGCAATATCTCCACCGTTCTTCAGAACAAACTGACGCGAAAGGGCAAGTCCCAAACCGGTACCCCTGGTTTTTTGAACATTTTCGGCCCGCTGAAAGGGCTCAAAAACCAAATCCTGGTCTCCCTCAGGGATCCCAATTCCCTCATCCGCAATTTCGATAAAAAGACTGGGATTTTGAGAAGTCGTCATTACCCTGATGGTACTTCCGGCCTCCGAATATTTCATACTATTGGTCAATACATTATTCAGCACATGTTTTATCATTTCAGGATCAATATTGGCAGCCAGGGGCTCCACCGAAGGGGAGTAAGCAAACTGATGACTTCCGTCGCTAAGCTGCCGGGCCTTTTCAAGGACCTCCTTCATGAGCGCATTTATTTCTGTCTTTTGGGGATGAAACGGCATATTCCCTGATTGCAGCCCGGAAAGATTCAGCATCTTATCGGTTATGTCCCGCAAATACAAGGTATTGGTTTTTATCCGTTCAATTTTTTTTGCTCTCTGCCGGGTATTCATGCGACTCCAATAATTATCCAACGTTTCAGCAGCCATAATTGCTGCCGTAAGCGGGGTACGAAATTCATGAGAAGCCATGGAAACAAATTGCGATTTCAATTTATTCACCTCTTTTTCCCTGAGTAGCGCCTTTTCGAGTGAGATTTCCACCCCTTTCCGGGCAGATATATCGGTAATCACCCCGATTATCCGCAAAGGATTTCCTTCATTATCCCGGCTAAGCACTTTCCCCCGAAACAACACCCACTTGAATAACCCTTTCCCGTTGCACAACCGGATATCGCACTGGAACTTCTCGCTTTCTCCCTCGAATAACTGTTCCATCCGGTTGTGGAGAATTTTCTTGTCTTCAGGAAAAATCCGATCCTCCAGAAACATTCGTGAATGCATGATGAGCAAATCGTTCAGGCCCCAAAAATCGGCCATTTGCCGCGAAATATGTGCCTTGTCTTCCGGAATATTCCAGTCCCATATGCCATCTCCTGAACTCTCAAGGGCAAACTGCCATCGCGCTTCGCTCCGGTTGAGTTTTCTTTCCATTCTCAACCGTTCAGAAATATTCCGGGCCAGCCCAAAATAAGCGGGTTTTCCATTCCATTCCCCTTCCACTATTTTGGCTTCAACGGGTAGTAATCGGCCCTCTTTAGTGGTCAAATGATTGGGCACAATATCAATTTCACCCTGTATATGTTCCCTGAAACGAGACGAAATCATTTCTCGCTCCTCAGGAGGATGAAGACTTAAAATGGTTTTGCCGGTTAATTCTTCAGGAGGATACCCCAGCAATTCGGTAACAGCGGGGTTAACCTCAAAAATATGTCCTTCCTTATCAGAAATGAAAATAAGATCCTCAATATTTTTGAAGAGCCCATCAAAATTACGCTGACTCTGGAAAAAGTTTTTTTGGGCTTTTATGCGGGCAAAAGCCCCACTGGTGTGATGGGCAATGTCCTCCAACACGAGTTTAAAATTCGAACTCAACCTCTGATTCTGGTGGCTGGCCACATTCATCGAACCAATAACCTCTTCATCGGAAAAAAGGGGAATAACTCCAAGGAGAAAAATATTCCCTTTCTCCCACAAGGGGGATTGTTGAAACAGTTTATGTTCCTCATCAAAAAAAACAGGCTTCCCCTTTTGAACCGTTTGAAATTGAATGGTACTCTTTGAAAACCGGGTTACATAGGGAACAATTTCCTGGGGAATTCCAGAATGCATTTCCAAATTCAGGTTTTCACCAACCTCGTCAAAAAGGTACAACCCGGCCAAATCAATTTCTTCCATCTCCAGAAGGGTCGTTACCACATGACCAAGCGCAGGCCCCATCTCAACTTCACGTGCGAGTTTATACCCCAGATCCTTTTGAATAAGGGCATACTGCTCAGCCTTTTTCTTTTGTGTAACATCATAAAATTGCCAAAGATGGCCAAGAAGACTACCTTTGTTCCAAATCGGAATGTAGTCCCGTTCCAGAATCTGCCCCTCACTGGTAGAAATAATGTCACCCCGTACCTCCTCCCTGCACTCCTGAATGGCTTTCACTCTTTGAATGAACCCATCCGGATCGTTGGTTTGACGGGCAATGAAAAATAAAGCATTTTCCGGTTTCAAGTCATTTACATCCAAACCATCAGTAGCATTTAACCGGAAAAATTGCAAAAAACGGGTATTCATAAGAAATCCATGTGAGACCGCATCCTGCAAAAAATACCCCTGTGGCAAATGATTCATTAGAAAATTCAATTTCCTCTGAATGGTTAACATTAACTCTTCAGACAATTGTCCATTTAGCTTTTCTGTGAAGGAAAAATCGTCCTCTTCAAAAATGCGGGGGGTGATTTCGGAAGTTGCCTTTTTCATGTAGTTAAATTAATGGTTGTTTCTATTTTTGTTCCAACAGAGGAATAAATCAGAATATACTGTAAACCGATCCGAAAATTCCTCATCCTTTAAGTCGTATTTCTATAAACCAGAGGCAGAGCCAAAAAGTGAGCTGCAAAAAAGGAATTTCGCCTGGTAATCAAGTCAACTTAAATACAATAACAAAGCCCAGAATGTTCGGTCAAAAAAAAATACTCCAGCAATTTTCGAAAATCAATGACCCATCCATTTTTTCCCGTTATCCTGAAGAATCGAAAAATCAATACATTGGCGAAGAAACAAACTCTATGGAATCTGAACATTCCAATTCAAAGACATTTTGTAGACAAGAAGGAAAATTTGAGGAAGAGCATATTAAAAAAGAATTGAATCGTTTCAAGGTTGGTACAAAAAAAAAGGACGGGTCAACACCCATCCTTTTCATCTAACTAAACCAATAAAACTAATCAAACCTAAACCTATGAACTAAAACTATACTGCAAATATAA
>CAYTDH010000361.1:0-4985 GCA_964436325.1 uncultured Tangfeifania sp. | reverse complement strand
CTTCTGAATTGCTCAACGATATACAGGCCGCAACCCGGAGGACTTTTCTGGCCAACCTAACCAGTGTTCAGTCGGATTGTCCCGCCAGGGAGAAGTTCGGATATGGCGGTGACCTGAATGCCACCAGTGAATCTTTTATTCTTAATTTCAACATGCAGGCATTCTACCGGAAAACGGTATACGACTGGCTGGATGCCATGAACGATACTGTCTTTGTGGACACTGCCCCTTATGTGGGCATTCAGTATTGCGGCCTTAGCTGGGAATCGGCTTTTCTTACCACACAATATTTCCTTTACCTGTATTACCATGATCTTGAATTCATTGAAGAGATGTATCCCCATAATGTAAAGTGGATGGAAAAAGCCGCCAGACTCCATCCCGGCGGATTAGTCACCCAGGGATTGGGTGACCACGAATCGCTGGAGCCTGTTCCTGTTGAACTGACCGGCACGGCACACTACTTGTGGTCTGCCCGCATTATGGCGGAATTTGCTGCATTGATGCAGGATGAACAAAACCAGAAAAAATACAGCCAACTGGCACAAAAGCTGGAAAGAAAAATGAAGGAAGAATTCTGGGATTCCACCTTCCAAAAGCCGGTAAACAAACAGACCTTGTTCGCCACACTCCTTTACCATGACATCATTTCCGGGGCAGAAAAGAAGGCTGCTGTGGACTCCCTGCTCAAAGCAGTCGAAAACGGACCTTCAGGCCATTTCACCACAGGCATTTTCGGCACGAAATACATCCTGGAAGCATTGTCAAAGCATGCTTCCCCTGGAAAAGTATTTGACATTGTAAACAGCACACAGTTCCCCGGCTGGGGTCATATGATTGAAAATGGCGCCACTACCCTTTGGGAAACCTGGAAAGAGAGCGACAATACCTACTCCAACTGCCATCCAATGTTTGGCACCGTTACTGAATGGTTCTACCGCTGGCTGGGAGGCATTCAGCCCGATCCTGAACATCCCGGATTCCAAAAATTCACCCTTTCCCCTTTTGTTCCTGAAAACCTGAATCAGGTGGATTGCAGCTACCTCAGCCCCCACGGTGAAATTCATTCAGCCTGGAAAAAAGAAAACCGAGCGTGCATTTACCATTTCCAAATTCCACCTGGAACCACAGCCGCAGTTAAACTGAAAGTCAAACCAGAGCAGCAAATTACCCTAAAAAAGAGCGGTGACCACACCTTCAACCCTCAAACAATTCCAGGCCTTAAAAGCGGAAGCTTCGAACTGAATAACGGAGAATATAAAATAACGATAAAATAAAACAATCCAATGAAACTTCTCAATGTAAAAATTTCCCTGGGGCTCCTGATCGTCCTGCTCCCTTTCTTGATTTCCTGCTCCAGGCAGGCCTCCGATTCCAGTGACAACCTCGAGAGCCTCGAACAACAGTTCAACAACCCGGGAAAGGAGTACCGGTCTGCCCCGCTCTGGGTATGGAATGACGCCATGAACAGCGAAACCATTGACTTTATGCTCAGACAGCTTAAAGACAAAGGGTTTGGCGGAGCCTTCGTTCATCCGAGACCGGGACTCATCACCGAATACTTGTCTAATGAATGGCTGGAATTGTTTAAATACAGCGTAGAAAAAGGCAGGGAACTGGATATGAACATCTGGATTTATGACGAAAATTCCTACCCCAGTGGTTTTGGCGGAGGACATGTGCCTGCCCAAATGCCCGAATCCTATAACCAGGGACAGGGTCTGCAGATGACACGGTTGGAAACCTTTCCCGATACCGTACCCAACTGCTTCATGTGCCTCATGGAGTCGGAGGGAAAATTCACCGACATTAGCTCAGAAATGGCAGAGTTCACCGGAAAAACAGGCCCCTTTTACCTGTTCGAAAAAACCTATTACGGACAGTCTTCCTGGTTTGGAGGCTATTCCTATGTTGACCTCCTGGTTCCGGGAGTAACCCAAAAATTCATGGACATTACCATGAGCGGGTATGAAAAGGTTGCCGGAGAGGAGTTTGGGAACCTGGTGCCGGGTGTGTTTACCGATGAGCCGGAAATACCCACCCCCGGAGGAATGCGATGGACGCCCGATCTCTTTGATGTGTTCAGCGAAAAATGGGGATATGATCTCAGGCAACACCTCCCCTCTCTTTTCCTGGAAGTGGGTGACTGGAAAAAAATAAGGCACAATTACATTGAAACATTGCTGCAAATGTTCATCAACCGTTGGTCGAAACCCTGGTTTGAATATTGCGAACAAAATAACCTCGACTGGACAGGGCATTACTGGGAGCATGGGTGGCCCAATCTTGCCCAGGGCGGGGATAACATGGCCATGTACGCCTGGCACCAGATGCCCGCCATTGACATGCTGTTCAACCAGTTCAACGAAAATTCGCCCTGGGCGCAGTTTGGCAATATCAGGGCAGTGAAAGAAGTGCGCAGTGTGGCCAATCAAATGGGCTATGATCGAACCCTCTGCGAAACCTATGGCGGAGGCGGCTGGGAAGTGACGTTTAAAGACCTTAAAAGACTGGGCGACTGGACTTACGTACTCGGAATCAACTTCATGAACCAACATCTGTCGCATTCTACCCTGAAAGGTGCCCGGAAATACGATTATCCACCCGTTTTTACCTACCACTCCCCCTGGTGGCCGCATTACAAACCCCTGAATGACTATTTCGCCCGCTTATCGGTTGCCCTTTCCATGGGAGAACAACAAAATGACATCCTGATTCTTGAACCCACCACTACGCTATGGAACTACTATTCCTATGCACAAGGAAATGAGAGGGTCAATGAAATCGGGAAGGAATTTCAGGCTTTTGTGACCACCCTCGAAAAAGCCCGCTCCGAGTATGACCTGGGATCGGAAAACATCATCAAAGACAGGGGCAGCGTGAGCAACGGCAAATTCACCGTTGGGGAAAGAAGCTACTCCAAAGTGGTTATTCCGCCCATGGTTGAAAATATTGAACAATCCACCTTTGATCTTTTAACTGAATTTACCCAACAAGGAGGTAAACTGGTAACATTCTCCTCTCCCAACAGGCTGAGCGGACAAAAAAGTGATGAAGTAACCGACTTTTTCAGAACCGAAAATCCTTCCATTGTCCGGCTCAATGCGCTTAGCGGGGAAGCCATTGAAAAGGAATTTTTAAGTCCCGGTATTCAATATCAGAATGTAAATGGGGGCAATTTGTATCAACACCGGAGAATCTTTGAAGACGGCCAGTTGATCTTCCTGGCAAATGCCTCCATGGAAACGTCCGTTTCAGGCTCCTTGAAGCTCGCGGGAAAAACCGTCCTGAAACTGGATGCCATGACCGGAGAAATTTTTGAATACCCGTCTGAACCTTCCGGAAATAACCGTGCCCTGGAGTTTAACATTCCCCCAGCAGGAAGCCTTCTGTTATTTGCTGCCACCAATAATCAAAAGGGCTATAAAAAGCTTCCGGAAACATCGAAACCAAAACAGGTAGAGACAAGTAGCCCACTTAAAATCAAACCCCTAAGAGACAATGCCCTGAAGATTGATTTTTGTGACCTTTGGGTTGGAGGAAAAAAATACGAAAACATTTATTTCTCCAAAGCTGCTGATATTGCCTACCAGGAACACAGATTCCAGGGCAATCCCTGGAATCATGCCGTTCAGTACAAAAGCGAAATTGTAGACCGCGATACCTTCAGTGCAGGGGGATTCAGGGTGGAATACCGTTTCACCGTGCAGAGAGAATTATCCGGCGAGCCGATAAAGATTTCTGCCGAACGTCCGGGTCTTTTTAAGGTTACGGTAAACGGAGAAGCGGTAAACCCCATTCCGGGAGAGTGGTTCCTCGACAAATCCTTTGCCGTTTATGACATCAGCAACCTGGTCAAAAAGGGAGAAAACCGGATTGCGCTGCAGGTGAGCCCCATGAGCGTATTTGCTGAAATCGAACCGGTTTACGTCCTGGGCAATTTCTCGGTTGTCCCGGCAGAAAAAGGATGGGTGATTGACATGCAAAAACCGGAGTTGGAAACAGGCTCCTGGAAAGAACAGGGTATGCCTTTTTACAGTTGGGATGTGAGTTACCAAAAAACCTGGACGTTGGAAGACACCGGAAGGTCCTGGAAAATAAGACTACCCCGCTGGCAAGGAACAGTAAGCGAAGTACTCGTCAATGACGAGCCCGCCGGGATCATCGCTTTCGATCCTTTTGAACTCGACATTACCGATGCCCTGAACCCCGGCGAAAACAAGATTGAAGTGCAGGTGACCGGAAGTCTGAAAAACCTGCTGGGGCCCCATTTTAAAGATCCCGCCCCTGGATTGGCAGGTCCCGGCCACTGGAAAAATGTGGAAAAAGATATCCCCGGCAAAAAATACCAAATGATGGATTACGGACTTTTGGAAGATTTCCAACTTATCTCTTTTGAAAAAAAACAACCCAATTGAACCCTGTCCCCCAACTCTCCGAAGGAGAGTCCATCCCCCTGGGGGGATTATAGGGGGTCGGAAATAAAAAAAAATGAAACATGAAAAAATCCACCTTGCTATCCATCCTCGCATCCCTTTTTCTCACCCCCTTTCTTCTCTGTATAAACGGCTGCCAAAACAACAATAGCCTCACGGTTTCGGATTTGCGGTGCGAAAACCTGGAAAATCCACTTGGGATAAATACCTTAAACCCAATATTCAGTTGGAAAAACCATTCCCAACAACAAGAAGCTGCCCAATCGGGCTGTCAGATTCTGGTTGCATCCGAAAAGAACCTTCTGAACGAAGAAGTCACAGACCTTTGGAATTCCGGAAAAATAACCTCTTCCAAATCTTTTTACCACACCTATAATGGAGAAAAATTGGTATCCGGCAAGATGTATTTCTGGAAAGTGAGGGTATGGGATGAGCAGGGAAAGGCTTCCCCCTGGAGTCCCCCGGCTTTTTTTAGTGTTGGCCTCTTAAACGCGGATGACTGGCAGGCATCGAACATCCGTTTAAAGACAGAACGCGGTTTCGGGGAAT
>CAYTDH010000360.1:1186-5022 GCA_964436325.1 uncultured Tangfeifania sp. | reverse complement strand
GATGCCATTCGGAATATGGTGAGGGAAACCATTCTTACACCCCATGATTTGATCATGCCTCTTTTTGTATGCCCGGGGAAGGGCGTTGAAAATCCGATTTCTTCCATGCCGGGGAATTCCCAATTCTCGGTTGATTTGCTGGTTGAGAAATGCAAAGATTTGGTTCACAAAGGTGTTCAGTCGGTGCTGCTTTTTGGTATTCCGGAGAAAAAGGACGAACACGGTCTGGTTGCCTGCGAGCATAACGGGATTGTACAACAGGCGGTCCGTGCTTTGAAAAAGGAGGTTCCTTCCTTGTACCTCATTGCCGATATCTGCAATTGTGAATATACGGTCCATGGCCATTGCGGAACGATTGTTGACGGTGATGTGGATAATGATCTGACCCTCGAAACGCTTGCAAAACAATCGGTTTCTCTTGCTGAGGCAGGAACAGACATGGTGGCCCCCAGCGATATGATGGATGGCAGGGTGAAGGCCATCCGTAGTGCTTTGGATGATAGCGGATTTCAAAAAACCCCGATCATGGCCTATTCAGCAAAATATGCTTCTGCTTTTTACGGACCTTTCCGCGAGGCTGCCGAAAGTGCACCCCAGTTTGGCGACCGTAAGACTTATCAGATGGACCCTGCCAATGGAGATGAAGCCCTTCGCGAAGTTGCTCTTGACATTCAGGAAGGAGCTGACATTGTTATGGTGAAACCTGCCTTGAATTACATGGACATCATCCATCGGGTAAAGTCGGGATTCAATATTCCGGTTGCTGCATACAATGTGAGTGGGGAGTTTTCGATGGTAAAAGCGGCTGCCGCCAAAGGCTGGATCGATGAAAACCGGATTGTGCATGAACTGCTGACCGGATTAAAAAGGGCCGGAGCTGATTTAATTCTATCGTATCATACCCAGGACATTATCGGGGAATTGTAATTTTTTTATCGGAATATTTAGTTTTTAGTGATATGACAACATTCGAAAAAAGTATAGAAGCGTTCAGGCAAGCCCAAAAAAGTATCCCGGGTGGAGTCAATTCCCCTGCCCGTTCGTTTAAAAGTGTAGGGGGAAATCCGTTGTTCATTTCCAGTGCCCGGGGTTCCCGGATTACTGATATCGACGGGAATGAGTTTATCGACTATGTAGGCTCCTGGGGACCAATGATTCTGGGGCATGCTCATCCAAAAGTTGTTGAGGCCATTCAAAAAACCGCCCTTTCAGGCAGTAGTTTTGGTGCTCCCACTTTGCTGGAGACTGAAATGGCTGTGCAGATCAAAAAAATGGTTCCTTCCATTGATACAGTCCGTATGGTCAACTCCGGGACCGAAGCAACCATGAGTGCCTTGCGGTTGGCCAGGGGATACACTCAACGCGATCTGGTCGTTAAGTTCGAAGGATGCTATCACGGGCATAACGACAGCTTTCTAATCGAGGCGGGGTCCGGAGCTTTGACCTTTGGTGTTCCCAATACTCCGGGAGTTACCAAAGGCACCGCCAGGGATACTTTGACTGCCCGGTTTAATGATCTCTCGTCTGTTGAAACGCTTTTTGAAAAGAATAAGGGGGAGATTGCTGCTGTTATTGTGGAACCCATCACCGGAAACATGGGGGTTATTGTTCCCGAAAATGGATTTTTGGAAGGGCTGCGGAAACTTTGTGATGACCATAATGCTGTGCTGATTTTTGATGAAGTGATGACAGGGTTTCGGGTTGCCCGTGGAGGCGCTCAGGAGTTGACCGGTGTTACGCCGGACCTGACCACTTTTGGGAAAATCATCGGAGGAGGATTGCCTGTTGGAGCTTATGGCGGGAAGCAGGAGCTTATGGACCTTCTTGCACCGGCTGGTCCTGTTTATCAGGCGGGCACATTATCGGGGAATCCCCTGGCTATGGCAGCAGGACTTACCACCCTCCGACTGGTTGATGAGACCCCGCATTTCTACGAGAAACTTGATGAAAAGGCGGCCCTGCTTGAAAAAGGCCTTCGGAATAACCTTGGTGAGCTGCAAATCCCAGGAGTGATCAACCGTGCCGGTTCTATGATTACCCTTTTCTTTACTTCTCAGGGTAGTGTCCGGTCCTTTGCCGATGTCGGAAAGTGTGATACAGCAATGTTTGCACGCTATTTCAGGAATTTGCTGGAGGAGGGTATCTATTTTGCTCCTTCCCAGTATGAAGCAGGATTTGTTTCTGCTGCTCATTCGGAAGAGGATATCCAAAAAACTGTTGAAGCCGTTTACAGGGCCCTAAAAAAAATAAAGGAAGAGAATAACTAAATCACAAAACGAAAAGATGGCAGAGCCAATTTTATTAAGGACCCTCAGAGGTGAGGCCACCTCCCGTCCTCCTGTATGGTTTATGCGGCAGGCAGGACGTGTGTTGCCCCGCTATCTCCGGTTGAAGGAGGATTACTCTTTTTGGCAAATGATGCAAAAACCGGAGGTCGCTGCTGAAGTTACCCTGATGCCCGTTCATGATTTGGACGTCGATGCTGCTATTCTGTTCAGCGATATTCTGGTGGTACCTTATGCTATGGGGATGGGCCTCGATTTTACCGATAAAGGTCCTGTTTTTGAAAGTCCTTTGGCCGCGCGGAAGAATCCTTTACAGGGGCTGAACCCCGATCCCTCCAGGTTGAATTATATCTACAGGGTGATTGATGAAATCATCAGGACCCGTCCTGCAGGAATTCCGCTTATTGGTTTTTGTGGTGCTCCCTTAACAGTTCTGTTATTTATGCTTCAGGGGCTGGGACGAAAGGGCGACTTCCCCGGTGCGATTAAATTTATCTACCAAAACAAAAAAGTAACCCAAAAGCTGGTTGAGGAGCTCACAGACCTTTCCATAATTTATGCAGAGCAACAAATTGAACATGGCGTGGAGGTTTTTCAACTTTTTGATACGCATGCCGGGATCGTTCCGTTTGAGCTTTATGAGGAACTTTTTCTGCCTTCAGTAAGAAGAATAGCCCGTGCGATACGGGATAAGAATGTCCCTTTTATTTTTTTTCCAAAAGGATTGGGCACTGGCATTGGCAAGATGACACCCGAATATGGTGATTTTTTGAGTATCGACTGGCAGACCTCACTCCCCGAAGCAAGAAAGCTGGTGCATTCTGATGTGGGACTCCAGGGCAATATCGATCCACGCCTGTTATTTGCTCCGCGCGATGAGATCGAAAACGTTTTAACCCGGTACATCGAATTCGGACGACGAAACCAAAAATGGATCTTTAACCTGGGACATGGTTTTATTCCCGGGCTTCCTTATGAAAATGCCCGGTTCCTTGCCCGGTGGGTAAAAACCACAGACTGGAAGAGAAAAGGAGATTGAGTATGTGTGATTTTGGATTGAATTTTTTGGGCCTGCCTGACCTGACCTGCTTTTTTTGCAGGTTGGCAATGGCCTGTGGGGGTATTTTTATCGTTAACCTGCCTTTTGGCTACTTGCGCGGTGCTTTCAGAAAGTTATCCTTCTTGTGGTTATTGGCGATTCATGTCCCCATTCCGTTTGTTATCCTGATTCGTCAGTTTTATGGCCTTGAATTAACTATAGGGCTTGCCCCATTTCTCCTGGGCAGTTATTTCCTGGGGCAGTTTTTAGGCAGAAAAATATATGGATTAATACCGGTACGCCTGATGAAATAGGAAATTGCAGGATACACCGGAGCATTTCCTATTTGATTACAACGGTTTTAACATTCATAAATTCTTTAATTCCATGGGATGAGAGCTCCCGGCCGAATCCACTTTCCTTGATTCCTCCAAAGGGCAGTCGGGGGTCTGATTTTACGAAATCATTCACAAAGCAGCATCCTGCTTCCAGTTGATTCTCAGCAATGTATT
>CAYTDH010000360.1:0-1176 GCA_964436325.1 uncultured Tangfeifania sp. | reverse complement strand
TCCCTTTTTGAGGTCACGGGTAAATATGGCAGCGCCAAGGCCAAAGACCGAATCGTTCGCCACTTTTATGGCTTCTTTTGCATCTTTCACCCGGATAACCGATGCAACGGGGCCGAATAATTCTTCTTCCCAGGCCGGCATTCCGGGTTGAACATTCTCCAAAACGGTGGGGGGATAAAAGGCACCTTCACGGTGTGGTATCTCGCCGCCAATAATAACTTCAGCTCCCTTGTGGAGAGACCGGACTACTTGCTGGTGGAGTTCATCGCGTAAATCAACCCGGGCCAGCGGACCCATGGTCACTTCCGGGTCGCAGGGATCTCCGAAATGGGCACTGACCATTTCATGAGTGAAATGTTCAAGAAATCCGGCATATACCTCCTCCTCCACAATGAAGCGTTTGGCTCCAATGCAGCTTTGGCCTGCATTCATCAAACGACCGGCCGCACAGGTGCGGGCGGCAAGTTCCAAATCAGCATCTTTCAGAATCAGGTAAGGATCACTGCCTCCCAATTCCAAAACACATTTTTTCAGGACATTTCCTGCAACAGCAGCCAGCTTTTTTCCCGCAGGTGTACTCCCGGTTAAACTTACCGCTTTAATGGCAGGGTGGCGGATAACTTTTTCCACCTGCTCACTTCCAATAAGCAGGGTTCGAAAAACATCTTCAGGAAATCCTGCTTCATGAAAAAGTCCTTCTATGGCAAGGGCACATCCGGGGACATTGCTCGCATGTTTCAGCGCAGCGGTGTTTCCTGCCATAATTGTAGGGGCTGCAAAACGGAAAACCTGCCAGAAGGGAAAATTCCAGGGCATTACGGCCAGTATGGTCCCCATTGGCTGGTAACTTACATACGATTTGGAGTAACCCGCAGCGATGAATTCCCGTTCCAGGAAATTCTCGGCATTGGTGGCATAATAATCGCAAACCCAGGCGCATTTCTCTATTTCTGCAATTCCTTCACGGAGTACTTTCCCCATTTCATGCGCCATCAAACGGGCCAGTTCTTCTTTTTTGCTTTTTAGCAAGCTGGCAAGGTTTTGCATGAGCTGGCTTCGCTCCAAAAAAGAAGTTTCCCTCCAGTTGTGCCAGCACTTATCCATGGAGTTGATTATTTTTTCCACACCTTTTTCCGACAAAACTTCATACTGTTGAAATATTTTGCCTGTGGCAGG
>CAYTDH010000359.1:0-5037 GCA_964436325.1 uncultured Tangfeifania sp. | reverse complement strand
CAAAAGAAGAGTGTCGTGAAATGTTGGATATGTGGCATTCGATAACTTCATAATTCAGTAATTTAGCAAAGATACATTGTATGAAAAAAATTATTCACCATTAATATTTTATCACATGCGTAAATCTGTTAAACATTTCATTTTCTGCTTTCTTTTATTCGCTGTTTTCAACGGAACAATGACCCAAGCCCAGTCGACAGAAGTTCCCGGGGTGGTGGTCAACCACATTCCGGCAAAAACAGGATTGTATATTGGCTCGCCAGCTATTTGCATTTTGCCCAACGGCGATTATGTGGCTTCGCACGATCACTTCGGTCCCCAATCCACGGAGCATGATCGGGCAATTACCGAGGTGTATAAATCGACCAACAGGGGAAAAACATGGGAAAAAATTTCCGAAATCAACGGACAGTTTTGGTCCAATCTTTTTGTGCATCAGAATGAGTTGTACCTAATGGGTACCTGGAAACACCACGGGGATTTTATTATTCGGAGGTCGACTGACGGTGGCGAAACCTGGACCGAACCAACCAGAGGGAATAATGGGTTGCTGCTTGAAGGGGAATACCATACAGCCCCCATGCCGGTAATCCAACATAACGGTCGTTTATGGCGCGCCATCGAAAATGCAAAAGCAGACACCAAAGAGTGGGGGAAAAGATACAGCGCTATGGTCATTTCTGCACCTGTTGGTTCCGATTTGTTAAATGCCGCAAACTGGACTGCTACGAACCATTTGCCTTATGATCCCAGCTATCTGGATGGAAAATTCCGCGGCTGGCTTGAAGGGAATGCTGTTGTAACACCAGAGGGAAAGGTGGTGGATATCCTGAGAGTGGCCACTTCTGAACCGGGCCGCGACATGGCTGCCATTGTTAATATCAGCAATGATGGGACCAAAGCCACATTTGACCCTGAAACGGGGTTTATGGATTTTGTGGGTGGCGCCCGAAAATTCTCGATCCGCTACGATGAGAAAAGCAAAAGGTACTGGACGATTGCCAACATGGTAAAAGAAGCGTTTTCTCATTTGCCAGCAGGAAAAGTGCGCAACACGCTTGTACTGAAAAGTTCTCCCGATTTGAAAAAATGGACCGTGCATAAAATCCTGCTTGAACATCCGGATGTGGAAAACCATGGTTTTCAATATATCGACTGGCAGTTTGACGGACGCCATATTCTTTTTCTTTCGCGTACCGCTTATGATGATAAATTTGGAGGTGCAAACAATAACCATGATGCCAACTACCTCACATTTCACCGGATAAAGCGCTTCCGGAGACTGGAGAAGAGAAGTCTGTAGGGGAATAATATTTTATGCGGTCGCCATCCGGAAAATTCATCCAATTTTCAGTAGCTTTACCTTTTGGTTTTGCTGCTGAATGAAAAAGAAATGCCAAACTTTAACTTCATAAACAGCAGCTTATGGTAATTGGTCGAATTGAATGTTTGGCCTCTTCCCGGTGGCTGGGCGGGTATGTATTTCATCAATTTTGGAATTATCGCTAAAGAAACCACAATTTTTGAGAAAAAAACCATTATCGCCACTGGTGTATCCGCCGGCATAATCCAACCTTGCCTGATCGCGGGCAGTGGCATCGGCCGTAAAACGTGCCTGTGTTAATTCGTGCCAGGTGGAATTGGTATCGAAAATCCACTGGTTGTTATAAAAAGCTTTTCGCGTAGACGGCCCCGTTTTCGTATGGAAATTTTCCAGAAAAGAGTGCAAATTGGTCAGATAAGTTGAAATTTCAGGACGCCTCCATTGTGCAATAAAATGCCATTTTTCCTCTTTGGGATCGAAAAAGTAAGCCGAAAAATCAGTTTTGTTATCACCGGCAGGTTCTCCTTTTAGCAGGAACCGATACGTTTCACCTGTTTCCCAGTTGAACTGCATATAGCTTTGTCCTCCCGATCCTTCTCCTCCAAAATCATTAACTGTTGTCTGGTCTCCTTTTCTGATGAGCTGTACCCGCTGATCTTCCGGAATGCTGCTTGGATCATCGGTGTCGTAAGGACTCCACACGGAGAAAAGGACTCTTCTTTCGCTGGTTGAATTTACCTGCATGCCAAAATATCCCTCTCCAAAACCATTGGCCATGAAAAAGGAACCGATCACATCGTTGCCCTCAGGAACGGTTACTTCGTTGTAAAACCATAAAGCATCACTTGCTTCCGTGGGAATTTGATACCCCAAATGAACTGATGGTCCCCGGCGGCCCCAATAAAAATAATCTTCATTCGCAAAATTGACGCCTGCAGAGGTTGCTTCACCGCCCAGGGCAATGTAGTCAAGACTGGCAAACTGGCTGTCCTGCCGGTCAATTCCCTGCAAATCGACAAAATAATACCCAGCTTCAGTTACGGAGAAAGAACCGATATAAACAATTCCGTGCGTGGTGTCCTCTATCTCAATTTCTTTTGATTCGTTTTGAAAAGTAGCTGCAATTTTTGAAGTTCCTGAATTTACGGTTGCTTTTACGCCAATGTGAATGGTTCCCGCTTTTTCAAGATGAAAATAGGTGCGCAACACTGAATGTTTTGAACTCCAATTGTAACCGCTAAAATCGGCCGATTCCATCTGATTGGTTCCAACCCTGGTTAAGTACCAGCTGTTTCCCTCTGCCGGAATCCGAATTGACATTTGTGGCGGTTTTTCAATCGTGTCCGTATCTTCCTGGCAGGAAACAATCAGATAAGGTAAAAGGGTTACCAGACTAAAAAGCAGCATAAAATATTTTTTTCTCATTTTTCTCTATGATTAATCTGTTTATTCTGACCAAATTTTTGTGGGCTTAAAAGTAAAAATAATCTTTTGAGGATAACTTATATTTATAGTTCAAAAAAATTATGTTTGTCGGCAGGGGTAACAATTAGGATGCAATAAAATATGGAGGTGGAGTATTTCGAATGAATTACCAATTCAAAATATGGAGAACCTGATTTATTCCATTTGCGGGAAGCGGGTTATTATCGACCAAGGTTTTGCAGGATTTTTTTACGTTGCAACAAGAATATTAAACAAGGTTGTAAAAAGGAAAACCAAACGTTTCCCAATTGCATTCATGTCATTGTTAAAACTGGATGGCTCCTTTTAGCTGCTATGTGAGTAATATCCCTTCATAACTTTGACATAGCTTAAATGGTTACACAATCAAAAACAACTTTTTCTTTTAAACTGTTTAACTGTATGTCCTTGTATAATTTATTGTATTTTCTTTGGACTTGTGCAACGATAATGGCCGGATGTTTTTTAAATTTTTGCGCTAACTGAAGAACTAATTTTTTATCGAAACAAGCATGTGAAAAAAGTTCATTTCGTTCTTTTTCAGATAAAAGCATTCTGGTGGCAAAAGCATCAGCTTCATTTTCTTTTGTTTTGTCAGGCTGAATGCTTTTTAAACCATCAATAAAAACTTCTTTTTTACCATGATACAGAATATGAGCAAGTTCGTGATACAAGGTAAACCAAAAAGCATTATAGTCCTTGTGTCTGTCTGTTACCTGAATAAGAGGAAGTGTATTGTTCTTAATCCATCTTGAAGCACCATAAATCGGTGCTTTGGCTATATAAGGGGTATAAACCAATGCTACTCCGCAATCAGAAAAAATTTCCTGAAGGTCATCCAACCAACTTGAGGAATGGTTGTATGATATAGTTTGGATTTGCTTCAAACTATTTCTCAGGGCCTTTTTATCAAAAGGGGTTGTGCTTAAATGTTTTGCTTGCAATTCACCTAAACGGAGCCATACCGAAATGGCCTCCAG
This sequence comes from uncultured Tangfeifania sp., assembly GCA_964436325.1. Lineage (GTDB taxonomy): Bacteria > Bacteroidota > Bacteroidia > Bacteroidales > Prolixibacteraceae > Tangfeifania. The sequence goes on along the minus strand of CAYTDH010000359.1, from coordinate 1,269 downwards.
TTCTGCTGTATGTTTAAGTTCTATTTTGAAAGCTAAAGAGCTACCAACATATATGTCAGCCCATTGCTTTGGAGAAGCTACTCTGAAAAATTTCAACAGGCTTTTTGCTATTTCAGTTTTATTACGCGTATGAGGAACAAGGCCAATTTTTTTCATCATTGGGAGGGGAAATTTTTCCGCCCACTCTTTGCATTGCTCCAAATGCTCCATTTGTTCAATCTCCAAAAGCTCATCCTGGTATTGACGTTCAAGATTGAGCCAAAAGCTCGCAGGTATTCCCAAAACATATTCCAGTTTTGTAGCAGTTTCCTTGGTGATAGAAGCTTTCCCTTTAATTAGTTCATTTAATTTTGTTACAGATCTTCCCAGGCGCTCTGCTAACTCTGCCTGAGACATTCCAATATGGTCAATGTGTTCCTGAATTGTATCCCCCGGACATGTAAGCAAGGATTTTTTTAATTCTATATTATTCATGGTAGATTGTTTAAAATTTTAGTGTGGGTCTTCAACAGATTCAATTCTTATTATGGTTATTGCTTTTAAATCAACACTTCCATCTTCCAAATCAGGAATGGGGTCTTGATTGATTTGAAATAGAATTCTCCAGTTTTCTTTAATATCAATAGACCAAATCTCTTTTCTTTCACCTTGATATTGGTGCAACCTCAGCACAGGCAATTGTGAGATAATCCATAAGTTTTCAGCATTTTCAAGTTCGATTCTGCGTTGTTTTACCTTTTTTGCCAAAGAACCATAGGTTTTTGTCAAACCTTTATCAGTTGTAAATGACTTTTTCAGTTTATTCGTTTTATAAAATAACTTCATTGCAAATATATAAATTTATTTACCTATGGGGTTAATTATTTTTCTGAATTTTATCAAATCCGCATGTTCGAATGCTAAAAATCGGGAAGTCCTTTAGCATGAATAATTGACTTCGTTGATTTTTGTTTCGTAAATTATTCCAGTCTTGAACTTAAAAAGCTGTCCCAATGAAATATTTTTCATTTATTTCAGGTAAAAATAACACGATAAACCCCTAAAAAGGCCAAAAAACTGCAAAATTTTAAATCAAATCTTTTATTTCCGGGTTTGAGGGTTTCGTTCATTATCACTACAGATCAAACGGAGCTGAACAACCTTGTAACTTTATTTTCAATAAGCCACAAGCATTTGTCGAACCAATGCCGACTTGCTTCTCCCCAGCCCGATAACATCAATCCTGGTTTCAGTATTTACCGGGAAACTTTTAAAATATTCAGGTTCCGT
>CAYTDH010000358.1:0-5097 GCA_964436325.1 uncultured Tangfeifania sp. | reverse complement strand
ATCAAAGATCATTTTAATCCATCGGCGTCGCATCAGCGGATCGAAATGACAACAGCGTGCGATTTCATGCTAACGGAAGGAACCGGTCTCTAAGGAAAAGACCGGTTCCCTTGCTAAACATGCGTTCCTTCCTCCATTCCTTCATGCCTTCCTTCCTCCATTCCTCCATGCATTCATGCCTTCCTTCCTCCATTCCTCCATGCATTCATTCCTTCATGCCTTCATGCATTCATGCCTTAAATCCTTTCTTCCTTCCTTCCTCCATGCACCATTACTGTTCCAAAACAACTTTATGAGAAAACCGTTCTCCATCAACATAAAGGCGAAGGAGGTAAAGACCAGGCTCGAAAGTTGACATATCAACATCCATGGAGTTGGTAAGCTGTTGTTCTTTGCGCATGAGTATACTCCCGCGCTCATCAAAAACCAAAAGCACTAGATTCTTTCCGGTTCGATTGAGTTCAAGGTGCATTACTCCATCGGTTGGATTGGGATAAACAGATGAGTGGAGTGCGTTGAGATGGGAGGCGTGAGCGTTTACCTGGATGCCGGTTACACAGACATTAAACGTATCGGTAGCAAAAGCACCGGAAGGGTCTGAGGCCTTCACAATTACATCAACACACCCCGTATCGGATGATGCAGGCTGATAAACAAGAGAATCATTCACATAGTCAGCCCAGGATGGCAATTGCCCCGTCTCTTTTTCGTAAACTGAAAAAGAGAGCTCATCGCCATCGGCATCATCAAAATATTCTCCCAAAACAGAACTCAGAGGACTGCTAAATGTGGAGTTCACTGAAACCTCAACATCCTCCATAGCATGAACCAGGAAGGGAGCCTGGTTGGGTTGAACAACAGATAACATAAAATCCTGCTCTGTGGAGCGTCCCTCATCGTCGGTTACGGTAACGGTAATAAGAGAGGAACCAACGACTCCATCAACCAGGACCATTTCAAGAATTCCTTTGGAGTTGTTGTCGCAGTGAATCACATTAATGGAATCAACCAACTCATTACTGGAAGTTTTGGCAGAGACAAAGAGATCTCCGGAGGTACATGCATTTCCATATATACCGGTAATCACCATGTCGATGTTTTGGGTTCCAACAACCACTTCTATGTCGGGGATAGAATCAAGGGGGGGATTTACATTTTCAGAAGTCACCGTAACCTCAAAAGTAAGGGTATCGGCATTCCCCGAGTGGTCGACAGCCACCCAGGATTCAATGGTGGTCCCCACAGGAAAAAAAGCATCAGGTCCAAGCCCCTCATAGAGAAACACGGTATCCAGACAACTTTCTTCGACCTCGATATCCGGGTAGTCAATTGCTGTTTCACACCCACCTGAAAACGCAACAATTTCTTGATCAGCAATGGAGGCAAACACAGGAGCCACATCATCAATTAAGGTAATCACCTGAACAAAAGTCCCACTCACATTTCCTTGTTGGTCAACAGCGATCCATTGATTGGTATATGTTCCGGACCGGGAACAACCGTTTTCGGGCACAAATTCGCCGGCACTCTTCACAATGGTGGGAGTTTCAGAATCACATAAATCAACAGCTTCAGGTGCAAGACTCTGAGCAGTTGCAATTCCATTTTCATCGGAATAACTGAGCGTCCGGTTCAAATCATCCTCTCCGGTAACCCAATTGGGGGCTTCATCGGAAATAGTAAAAGTACCGGGATTAAAAATAAGATTGTAGTTGGAGCCCAAACTCAACGTGCCTTGTACGATAGAATATTGCCCCACCATTTCGCCCTGCTCGCGGCTAAGTTGTCCGGAGAAAGCATCCCCGGGAACCAGGTCCGGTGTATGCAGATAGGTCAGTGACGGATCATTCTGATTGCATTGTTTGTTTCTATCATTCGCGTAAACATTAATGGTTTTGGGAGTGATATCTGCACTCAACCCCTCAGGCTGGGAGAGCGTATAATTATCGCTATCGGCTCCGGATAGTTCGATAGCCGCGGTAACGGGAATATTCTCCCCAACATTGCTTTGACTAAAGGAACCTTCTGAATTTCCGATAAACACCTCATCACCATCAACGATTCCGGTAAGAACAGTACCGGCAATCAAAGCGGTATTGCCCCCATCATAAACTTTATCTTCGGCCCTGGCATCTTCTGTAGCAATGTTTTTAGGATTTATTGAGGCGGTTGTCGTTTCAATAATCGTGAAATTGTAATTCCCGGCATCAGCACCAGAAACCGTAATATTCCCGGTTACGGTTTTGCCAGTACCGGCATTTTTGTTGTCAAAACTTCCACCGGTAGCAGTTACGGTGACATCACCGGTAAGTTCGCCCCCCGTAACTTCTACGTCAACAAAAGCATCAGCAGAGCCGTCGTAATCTTTGTCAGGGGCAGTAAGCTGCAGGGAACGGTCAAATTTCACGGACAAATTCACCTTCGCTGAGCCATTATCGGTAAAGACATTGTGTTCTGAATCGGCTAAAAATTCAACATCTGCCTCATATTCCTGTTCGGCACTGGAGTCCCATACTTTCACCACAATTGGGTTTCCCACGGTGTAACCAGTACCCTCTTCCTCAGCTTTGGCAGCAATAACCATGAGTAATCCATCAAAATCTTCCGACAACACTTCAACCCCAGTACAGACATTCCCATCGAAAACAGCGACCTCGTCACCGCTTTGAAGGTTTTCACTCCCGATTTTGGCTTCAAAAATATAGATGTTCATGTACGTTTGTGGCTGGGAGGTATAGGCCACTTCAAAATGATTCTGGGCGATGCCATGAAGCATGGCCAGAAAAAGGACTAAAAAAGAAAAAATACGTTTCATAATTTGTTCATTCTGTGATGAAACCGGGAGCCTCCAATTAGGAGACATCCCGGTTGAACTCACCTTCTTATTGTTTAATTACACTTCCACTAAATTGACCATTGATACGGATATAATAAACACCCGGTCTTACCGGATCGCCCTGCTGGCTGGTCCCATTCCATACAACTTTGTCGGTTCCACCCGAGGGTCCATGCTCAATGGTTTTTACTATCCGGCCGTTTACATCGTAAATATCAAGAACAATATTCCTTTCATAACCTTGCTGAATCTCAATGATTACCCAATCTTTAAATGGATTAGGATACATTTTAACACCATATCCATTGTATTGCATGTCGGCCCCTGAAGTTGTCAATTCAGAAAGGCGTATGAGTGCAGTTTCACCCTCAGCAAACGTTTTCGGTCCGGAGAGGTGTTGAATATCGGCATCGTTTACAGCTCCATTGCGGAACACTTTAAGGGTAAACAAATTACCTGCGGTAAATCCATTGGGCAGTTTTCTCATCCCGTCATTACCGGAAGCCGGTATACTGATTAAGTTGTTGGAATAGCTGTATTCATCAATGGTAACAGCCCCTACAATGCGTGAACCATCAAAGATTCCAATCTGGTCACCTGGTAACAGACCCGATTCAAAAAGCCCCTCAACAACAATATTCATGTGATTAAATCCATTGCCCGTGAAGACAGGATCAAAATCACGAGCTGCCATCAAGGCTGGAACGGAGATTTGTGATTTTTCATACGTCTCGTAAATGGTGAGCGTATCGTCCCGGCTTACCTTGATTTTATACCCTTCACCAGGAACAAATTCACCAATAAAGTTGTACCAGGTGCCGTTCAATTGCTCGAATGAACGTCCCCGCTCATCCATTGCCTTCAAAAATACCCCGTCAACGATTAGTTCATCAAGAACATCTTCGGCATTCTGAGGACTCATCAAGGGGAAAGAAATGATATTCCACCCTTCCACCAAAGCGATTTCAAAAGGCAACTGAACCGGAACCCCCTCAACCTCTAAAGAAGTGTTCTCACTCACTTTGATCTGGTATCCTTCGGTTAAAGCTAAATTGCCAATGCTTTCATACCACTGGTCTTCACCCAGGTTTTCAATGGTTTTCCCGGTTTCATCCATCACTTTCAGTAAGGTTCCATTGTCAATAAGCGGCTGCAATACATCGATCAACTTTTGTGAGCCTTCAGGCTGCATCCCGGTAGAGATAATGTTCCATCCTGTAGTTAACTCAAGGGTTTGTGCCGCCGGAAAAATATCAGCAGATAATCCCTGGGGCTGAATTAACTGATAGTTGGGAGCATCTTCACCAGTAAGCGACATCGCCGTCGATACAGGAATGTCATTGCCAACCAATTCCGATTCAAAGGTACCAATGGTTGCCCCTGTCAGCAAAACATCGTCGCCAGGAAGGATATCATGAAGGATAGCCCCTGTAATCTCAGCAGTAACAGTGCCGTCATAAACTTTATTCTGAGCAACCGCATTAACCACTTGCACATTTTTAGGAGCAATGGTTGCAGCAGAAATTGGAGAACCCTCTAAATTAAGAATATAGTTGGCTGAATCAGGACCATGAATGAAAGAACCCACAAGAGAAACAGGTTTATCCGTTCCGGCATCTTTAGTCTCATAACGGGCCCTGGCTGAAAGCGAAACATCATCACCCGGAACCAGATTAACAAGTGTAAGTGAAACATCGCTTACTGTAGCCATATCGTTTCCATCATAAACTTTCCCCGCAGCACTAAAGTTCCCCGTGATAGTCAGGGTCCTGACAGTAATCTCACCCTCATTGGTAATGCTGTCCGCAGGAGCGATGTAATTACCTGCTTCGGAACCAGTCAATGAATAAGAAACCGTGATGGTTTTGCCACTGCCCACACCGGCATTATCGTACGAGGCCACAGCGGTCACATCCACATCATCTCCGGTTTCTACTCCTGAAAGGGCTCCGGCAGTCACCGATGCGGTATTCGTGCCATCGTAGACTTTGGATGCCGTTAACGCAGGTTCGCCAATGGTCAGCGGTTTGGCCGTGATTTCTCCTGTAGTAAACTCGTCATCGGCCGGGGCGCTGTAGTTGGACGCACCGGCACCTGAAAGCGTGTACGAAACCGTGATGGTTTTGCCACTGCCCACACCGGCATTATCATACAAGGCCACAGCGGTCACATCCAAATCATCTCCGGTTTCTACTCCTGAGAGGACACCGGCAGTCACCGATGCGGTATTCGTGCCATCGTAGACTTTGGATGCCGTTAAC
>CAYTDH010000357.1:0-5110 GCA_964436325.1 uncultured Tangfeifania sp. | reverse complement strand
GAACATTACCATTATTTTTTGCTGTAATCCTTCTTTTTGTTTATTCCTGCGATGACCAATATCTTGAAACACAACCTACAAACCAGGTTTCCGGGGAAGCTGTATTTCAAACGGCCGATGGTGTCCAGACCTTGCTCGACGGAGTTTTACGCGACATGCGATCTCAACATGGATCCCCCAACCAACATGATCAATTTGGGGTAAAAGCCATTGATCTTTGCATTGATTTAATGGGGGAAGACATTGTTCCGGAGACTTTTCATTGGTTTGGCGTCGATTATATTTACCGGAACCGGTCAGCGGTCAGTCATCGTCCGCTTTACGTCTGGTCGCTTTTCTACCGGATCATTTACAATGTGAATTCAGTCATCCATAATGTCGACGGGGTTTCTGCACAGGATGAAAGCAGGAAAGATCATTTGAAAGCCCAGGCGCTGGCATTACGCGGTTATGCCTATTTTCAGCTCATTCAATTGTTTCAGCACACCTATAAAGGACATGAGGAAGCTCCCGGGGTTCCCTTATATACTTCGTCGGATATCGAAGGAAAACCACGTTCAACGGTTTCAGAGGTTTATGGTCAGATTGTTCAGGACCTGGATGAGTCCATCCAGTTGTTTGAAGGAAGCAATCATTCGCAACGGCATATTTCCGATCCCTCAGTAAATGTAGCTAAAGGGCTTCGCGCACGGGTGGCTCTTGTGATGCAGGATTGGGAAACTGCAGCTCAAATGGCTGCTGAGGCACGTCAGGGGTACGACCTGATGACCCCTGACCAGTTTTCAGCGGGTTTCGATAATTATAAAGAGCAGAACTGGATGTGGGGGCTCGAGGTGAACAATGAGCAATCCACCACTTATGCTTCCTGGTTCTCCCATATGGACTGGACCATTGGAGGATACTGCGGGTATGGCATTATTCCCAAATCGTATAACCTGAAATTGTATTATCAAATGGACAATGAGGATGTGCGCAAACAGCTCATTGACGCTTCCTCCATTGAGACCGGAAGATTAATCCCCTATAAATTTGCTGCAGGCGGCGATAAGGGATTTGCCGCCGATTATGTGATGATGCGTCCGGAAGAGATGGTCTTGATTGAAGCGGAAGCCCGGGCCATGCTCGAAGAATATCCGGAGGCGGCTGGTTTACTGGAGGAGCTGCGGAATATGCGGTATGACAGTCCCGTATCTGTCTCGCTGACAGGGGATGCCCTTTTGGAGATGATTTACACGGAACGGAGAATCGAATTGTGGGGCGAAGGCTTTGGCGGGCTCGATATTAAACGTTTAAAATTCCCGGTCGACCGTACAGGCAGCAATCATAAACCCGATGTTTCCACTGTTATGACGTTGCCCGCCGAATCCAGTAAACTGAACTATCAAATTCCGCAGGAGGAAATCGATGCCAATCCAAACATTGGCGAAGAAGATCAAAATCCCTGATCGCAAGGGGAAAACAGCAAAGGGGGAGATTTTACTGGTCTCCCCCTTTGCTGTTTCCTGAAATTTGGGTTTTCTGTTGATTAATCGTAGATGTGGTCTTCTGCAGCAGGACCACAGTCGCAATCATGATGCAACCCTTTTTCGTATTGCTGTAATGCCCGAAGGCTCATTCCCATGTTTGAAAAACCGCCGTCATTGAATAGATTTTGCATGGTTACTTTCCGTGTCAGGTCCGAAAACAGGGTGATGCAATAATCCGCACACTCTTCGGCCGTGGCATTCCCAAGTGGCGACATCCTTTCAGCGAAATCAAGAAGACGGTCGAATCCTTTAACCCCGCTACCTGCAGTAGTCGGGGTGGGAGACTGGGATATGGTGTTGATACGCACCCGGCGCTCCCTTCCGTAGATATATCCGAAGCTCCGGGCTATGGATTCAAGAAGGGCTTTGGCATCTGCCATGTCGTTGTAACCAAAAAAAGTACGTTGGGCTGCTACATAGGAGAGGGCTACAACCGATCCCCATTCATTGATGGCATCGAGTTTCCGTGCCGTTTGTAAAACTTTGTGAAATGATACGGCGGATACATCGAGTGTTTTATCCAGGTAATTGTAGTCCAGATCGCTGTAATGCCGCTCCTTTCTCACATTCGGTGACATGCCGATGGAGTGAAGCACAAAGTCAATTTTTCCGCCCAGCACTTCCATGGATTGAATAAACAATTGATTCAAATCCTCCACTTTGGTAGCATCGGCAGGAATGGCAAGGGTATTCAATTTTTCTGCCAGTTTTTGCGTTTCTCCCATCCGCATGGCTACCGGAGTGTTGGTGAGCGTAAGCGTGGCTCCTTCTTCATGTGCCCTTTCGGCCACTTTCCAGGCAATGGATTCAGGATTTAAAGCTCCGAAAATAATGCCTTTTTTTCCTTTAAGTAAATTGGTATTCATTTTAATATTTTCTTATGATTCCAAGGCAAGTGTGCACAGGTAGATTGAGATTGCCCCTTTAGCCTCACACACCCTTCCAGATGACAAAGATTTAAATATTCGTTGTCGTTGATCGAATTCATTTATGAAAAATTTGACGTGCAAAGTTAATTGACTTGTTAAAAAACAAAAAATGTTGCCCTTTTTTTGCCCCTTTAAACGGTAACTTTAACCTTTTTGTTCAAATATTGTTCAATCTGGTTCAAAAAATTAAAACAATCTTTTCCCGGAGGAGAGGAGAATTTTATTTTTATCTAAACTCATTCCAAATAAGTTTGGATGTTAAAAAAAACGCTGTATATTTGCGGAAAACAAAATCGGTAAAGATGAATTCAGTTAACACATATCTTCCTTTAACGGCGTGGTGCTCTAACCATGTCGCCGGATTCATGTTGCCGTCGGTTTTTATGTTTATGCGCTAGCCTTCATTCAATGGTCGGTCATTGATTGGAGGCATATCATTTTCAGCGAACAATTCATCCATTCTTTTAATTTTTATATTTTTTAGTTATGCCCAACAGTGTTATTCGAGTTGGTGGAAGCAGTGTAGGAAGTGAATCATCAATTCAAAATTTAACCGCTTTTTTGGAGAGCTCCAAAGGCAGGGTATTCCTGGTGGTTTCTGCGGTGCCTCGACTATTGGATATTATTGGAACTGCCATTGATCATGTTTTTGAGATCGATCCCGAAGAAAAAGCCAGGCAGTTGGCCACTGTTTTTTATGAAATGACAGGAGAGAAGCCCACTTCAGGCTACCGTGGATTAACAGAGCAGTGCATAAATATTTTGAAGGGTATTTCCTTAATTGGCGACTACTCGGAAGCTTTAAGCGATCAGGTAACGAGTTTCAGTGAAAAGCTGACAGCAGAAATCTTTCAGCATCATTTAACGAAGGTTGGAAAACCTTCCCGGATTGTTGATCCCGGGGAATTTGGATTAAAAGCATCTTCTGATTTTGGAAATGCGACCTACTTATCAGTTGATCAATCTTTTTTTGAAGTATTGGAAGAAGGTTATTTTATTGTTCCCGGTTCATTTGGAATTTCCGAAGGAGGGAAAATTGCCCGGGCCGGAAAAACGGCGGCGGATTATACGGCTGCATTTTTGGCCCAAAGTCTTGATGCCGAGGAACTTCAGCTATGGGGGCTGGATCATGATTTTCAGCGGGCCGATCCTCAAATTGTGGACTCTTCGCCCCGGATTGAAAGGCTTACCTATTCAGAGGCCAGTGAGCTTGCCTATTTTGATCATTATTCTTTTCATCCACGCACGGTGGAGCCTCTTGAGAGCCGGCATATTCCCATCCGGGTATTAAATACATCAACAGCAGAAGGAATTGTGGAGACCAGCATCAATACCGAAGCTTATGTAGAGGGCCAGATTGTGAAGAGTGTGGCTTATACCGATGACATTTCCCTGCTAAAATTGAATGGACCGGGGGTAGGCCTTAAACCCGGAATTCTGGCCAGGGTTACTTCCAGTCTGAATGAAGCCGGCATCAATATTAAGTCGGTCATTACCTCGCAGATTTCCATTAACCTTATTCTTGAAAAAAATGCCGGAGAGAAAGCGCTGGAGCTTTTGCAACAGCCCGATTTTTCTTCGGTGAAGGAGATGTCTGTGATCAAAGACCTATCGTTGATTGGTGTGGTTGGCCATGGCATGCAGCAAAATTATGGTGTGTCGGCCAGGATTTTTTCCGCGGTTTCCCAAAGTAAGATAAATGTTCTGCTCAGTGGATCAGGGGCTTCCGACCTGGTGAGTTATTTGGTGGTGAAATCTTCGGATAAGGAGCGCAGTGTTCGAAAAATTTACGAAGCATTTTTTCCGGATTCAGGCCAACCATTTAGAAACGAAAATGTTTATTCTCCCGAACCAACCCGTAAATAGTTATTATTTTTTCTAACCCAAAAATAGATTACAATGAAATCGAAAAATTTGAAATTTGAAACGTTGCAGTTACATGCCGGACAGGAGCCCGATCCCACAACACATTCGCGGGCCGTTCCCATTTACCAGACCACATCCTATGAATTCGATAATGCCGATCACGCTGCCAATCTTTTTGCTTTAAAAGAGTTTGGGAATATCTATACCCGTATAATGAATCCGACGTCCGATGTTTTTGAGCAGCGGATGGCGGCCCTGGAGGGTGGAGCAGCCGCCCTGGCCGTTGCTTCGGGACACGCTTCCCAGTTTTTGGTATTCAATACCCTTTTGGAGCAAGGCGACAACTTTGTCACTTCGCCCTATTTGTATGGAGGGTCTTACAATCAGTTCAAGGTTTCTTTCAAGCGGCTGGGATTTGAAGCCAGGTTTGCCGATGACCTTTCCGTGGAAGCTTTAGAAAAACGGATAGATGAAAATACCAAAGCCCTTTATCTTGAGACCATCGGAAATCCCGGTTTTGTGGTTCCCGATTTTGAGGCTATTGGTGCATTGGCAAAGAAGCATGATATTCCATTGATTGTGGATAATACCTTTGCAGGAGGAGGGTACCTTTTTCGTCCTATTGATTATGGTGCTTCGATTGTGGTTGAGTCGGCTACCAAATGGATTGGAGGCCACGGCACAAGTATCGGAGGGGTAATTATTGATGCCGGAACCTATAATTGGGGGAATGGTAAATTTCCCGGATTTACCGAACCATCCGAGGGATACCATGGCCTTAAATACTGG
>CAYTDH010000356.1:0-5124 GCA_964436325.1 uncultured Tangfeifania sp. | reverse complement strand
AGACCATGGGATCCGTGATATTCCGGTAAGACAACCGCCCTTTGAAATCGCTGATTCGCTTAAAGTTCCATTTTTTCATAAAATCCCCGATGTCATCAAGCACAGAGGGCAAAACCTCGGGTCCGTTTAAATACAGGGTGGAACACAACTGAGCAACAGCGGCTCCGGCAAGCAGTTGTTTGATAACGGCCTCGCCGGAATGAATCCCGGTAGATGCAGCGATGTCAATTTCAGCTATTTCGGATGACACCAGTCCCACCCAGCGAAGGGTGTGCCGGATATCGGAAGGAGAACTAAAAACCTCAGAGGAACTAAGTTCCAGGGTATCCAGATTTATATCAGGTTCATAAAAACGGTTGAACATTACAACTCCTTTGGCACCGCTAGCCTTCAATTTATCCACCATCCCGATGATATTGCTGTGAAAAAGCCCGAATTTAACGGAGACAGGAATAGAAACTTCCTTCCTGACCTGGGTTAAAACATCGGTATAAAGTTGTTCGATCGTCTCAGCAGACTCCCGTCGATCCACAGGAACATGAAAAATATTCAATTCCAGCGCATCGGCCCCGGCTTCCTGGAAATCTTTGGCAAAAGAGGTCCATTCGCTTGCCGAGATGCAATTCACGCTGGCAATAACCGGTACATCCACAGCATTTTTGGTCTCCTCAATCAGCCGGATATGTTTCGTTACGGTATTGTCGCGCAAGTAGTTCCGAATGTAATCCTCCGCTTCAGGATATCCGGTATTTTGAGAGTCTTTAAGCAACATGCTGGTTATTTCGTTGTTTATCTGCTCTTCAAAAACCGATTTCAGAACAACGGCACCAATTCCGTTTTCCTGGAGCTTTTTTATTTTTTCCACCGAACTTGTTAACCCCGAACTGGCTGCTACCAAAGGGTTTTTTAGTTTTAATCCTAAATAAGTTGTTTCCAGATTTGCCATTGCATTCTGTTTTGTTTATTCATTTTAGCGCGAAGCAAAAAAGTTTTTAATTAACGCGCGCCAAATAGTTTACTTCCAATACGTACGATGGTACTTCCCTCCTCTACGGCAAGCATATAATCGCCCGACATTCCCATCGAAATCTCTTTAAAGTGATCATTGCCTGAAAAATAATCCATCTTCAATCTGTTAAAAACGGTCTTCAACAGACGGAATTCTTTTCGAAGTTGCTCTTCATTTCCGGTAAAGGTAGCCATTCCCATAACTCCGTTAAGGGATATATTTTCCATTTTTTTATATTCCTCCGAATCAAGTATCTCCCGGGCCTCTTCTTCGGACAATCCAAATTTGGAAGACTCTTGTGCAATATGAAACTGCAGCAAGCAGGGAACAACACGGTCATTTTTGCGTGCCTCTTTATTGATGGTTTTTAATATTTTGAAAGAATCAATGCTGTGGATCATGCTCACAAACGGGACAAGATATTTCGCTTTATTCGACTGCAGATGTCCAATGAAATGCCATTCAATATCTTTGGGTAATTCCTGCTCTTTTCGTATGAGCTCCTGGGCTTTGTTTTCTCCAAAAATGCGGTGGCCGGTCTGATATGCTTCCATTATAATATCCGAAGGCTTGGTTTTGGAAACGGCCACCAACTTCACATTGGGTGGCAACCCGGCTTTGATGTCAGCAATATTTTTTCCAATATCCATTGAATCTCAATTTTTAGTCAAAAATATAAATTCTGACCGGACAAAAGATGATTTTTGAAATCTTTTACCTTTGTGCCCTTTCATGAGCCACATTTCAAAAATAAAGGAACAAATGAATTCCCTGGGAAGGGAGGGAAAACCCTTTGCGTTTATTGTTGATTTTGCGGTGAAAAAGCCCGTAATTTTTGAAATGAGTGTCCCTCAGACAGAATTACAATGGCAGACGCCCCGTTTTTCCCATTTCGCTCCTCAAAAGACAGAAGCCCAGCTTCGGAAATGGAAAACAACACCGGTTAATTTTGAAAAATACCACCAGGGGTTCAAACGGATTCAGAAACATATTCATCAAGGAGACAGCTATCTACTCAACTACACCCAACCAACACTTGTGGAAACAAATCTGTCTTTAACCGAACTATTCCACCTGAGTTCAGCTCCTTATAAAATTTTGCTTCAGAATCAATTCGTCTGCTTTTCTCCGGAATCTTTTGTATCGATCAGGGATGGAAAAATAGCCTCATTCCCCATGAAGGGGACCATTGATGCCGGAAATCCCGATGCCAGAAAAACGATTCTGCGTGATGCAAAAGAACAGGCGGAACACAGTACCATTGTGGATTTAATCCGCAACGATTTGAGCATGCATGCACACAATGTGACGGTGGAAAAATTCCGGTATCTTGAACGAATACGTACCAGTCACCGGGATTTATGGCAGGTAAGCTCGAAAATAACAGGAAATTTACCCGGGGGATATGCCGGAAAAATAGGCGATATTCTTTTTTCCATGCTTCCTGCAGGTTCGGTTTCCGGGGCCCCTAAAAAAAAGACAGTTGAAATCATTCAAAAAGCGGAAGGTTATGACCGGGGATACTACACCGGGATTTTCGGTGTATTCGACGGAAAAGACCTCGATAGCTGCGTTTTGATACGCTACGTTGAAAACCAGAACGGAAAAATGGTGTATAAAAGCGGCGGGGGCATTACCTTTATGAGTATCGCTGAAAACGAATATGAAGAAATGCTAAAAAAAGTATATGTCCCTATTGCTTGAAACCATCCAATGCAAAAACGGAGTGCTGAAAAACCTTGATTACCATCAGAGCCGTTTTAATTACGCGCGAAGAAAGTACTTTGGCTGCAAAGATGAATTGATTCTTAGGGATGTTCTCCATATCCCTTTGCAATACCGGAGAGGCCTCTTTCGCTGCCGGGTTGTTTATTCTGCCACTATTGAAATGATTGAATTTATTCCGCATCAATACCGTCCAATCCGGAAGGTCAAACTTATTGAGAACAATTCCATTGATTACCAGTTTAAATATGCCAACCGTTCGGAACTAAATGCTTTGTTTTACCAGCGAGGTCCATGCGACGATATTCTCATCGTCAAAAACGGCATGATTACCGATAGCTTGACGGCCAATGTGATACTCTTTGACGGAAAAAAATGGTGGACTCCTGACGCCCCCTTACTTAATGGTACCCAAAGAGCCCGTCTCCTGGAGGAAAGAAAAATAGAACAGTGCAGAATAACCCTTAAAAGCCTTTCCCGCTATGAAAAAGCAGGATTCATCAATGCCATGCAGGATATGGAGCAAATGCCGGTGGTTCCTGTTGAAAATATTGTTCCCTGAGTGAAAAAAGATCGCCGGTTTCGGTACTGAAAAAAAATTCATTTCCTTTCTCATCCCCAAAAGCCTGCCTGAATGGTTAAAAATTGATATCTTTTTAGCAAAAAAATTGATTCCCAAAAAAATATTAATGCCTATATTTAAAGAGAAGGAAAAATTCCGCTTTTCGGATTACGAAATTTACAAAACCAGCGGAATGTATTCATCTTCTTTCAACCCGAAAAAATGAATTAACCAGGCTTAGGATATAATATTAACAAAATAAAACCATGAACAAGAATGAACTTCAGAACTACCGAAAGGAAGCTTATGATCATCTGACCAATGAACTGCTTCCTTTTTGGATAACCCGAATGAGAGACACTCAAAACGGAGGTTTTTTAACCCATTTCGATGAAAACGGGAAAGACACCGGAGAGGATGAAAAGTCGCTGATTGCGCAAACCCGTTGTCTTTACACCGTTTCCTCTGCTCACCGGGCAGGTTACGGCGAAGGCACCCTGGCTGAACTGGCCACTCACGGAGTTGATTTCATTTTGGATAAAATGTGGGATCCCAAACACGGGGGTTTTTACTGGATGCTCGACCGGAAAGGGAACGTAAAAATCGACCAAAAAATAGTGTACGGGTTAAGTTTTGCGATCTATTCACTGAGTGAGTACACCCTGGCAACCGGGGATCAGCGAGGGATTGAATATGCCCGAAAGACATTTGATTTAATTCAGAAATACGGTGTCGACACCTATTACGGAGGTTATTTTGAAATGTTCAGCCGCGATTGGCTCCTTGCCGGAGGGGGGCCGGGCGGAGGTGACCGGAAAACACTTGATGTGCACATGCACCTGATGGAGGCCTTTACCACACTTTATGAATGTTCCCGTGAAGAGATCCACCGCCGGAAACTGGAAGAAGACATTCTTATCCTGCTGAACCGGATGATGCATCAGGAATACAAAACAGGCATTCCCCAGTTTTGGCCCAACTGGGAAATTGCTCCACAAATAAAATTCGATATCATTTGGGGATGGGACCGTTATACCGAAGAGGGCCAGAAAGGAAACGCCACTGACAACACCTGCTACGGCCACAATGCTGAATTTGCCTGGCTGCTCAACCATGCCCTCGGAGTGATGAATCAATCCACCTCAGCCTACACCGAACTGTTCAGAACCATTTACAACCATACCATTACCAATGGCATCGACCAGGAATATGGCGGCGTTTATGTTGAGGGTCCCCATTCGGGAGGGGTTTATGATAAGGAGAAAGAGTTCTGGCAACAGGCTGAAGTGATGATTGGTGCTCTGGATGCCGTATTGCTTTTCGGCGAAGAAAAATACTGGGAAGCCTATAAAAATGTTCACCGGTTTGTATTTGATAAAGTGATCAATAAAAAAGCCGGGGAATGGTTCCCGCTGCTCAGCCGTAAAGGAGATCCGATCTGGACCCATATGGGGCACTCCTGGAAAATCAATTACCATACTGTAAGGGCAATGGTTCAAAGTATTCAGCGAATGGATGAAATAATCGAAAACCTTCAGGATTAGGCTCCTTTCGGGAAAAAAGAGAATCCATTTAACAACGAAATCAGCCATCATCAATTTAACCAATAAAACGAAAGGCAACCTGTATTATGAATATCTCATTGAGCTTACTTGACTGGTTTGTGGGAGCTGTGATTTTAGTGGGCAGTTTATCTGCCGGTTTGTACATGGCCTACCGGGAAAAAGCCGGGCAAAACAGTACCAACTTCTTTTTGGGTGGGCGAAAGATAAAGTGGCCGGTCATTGGCGCCTCACTTTTTGCCACCAACATTGGGGCAGAGCATTTG
>CAYTDH010000355.1:0-5143 GCA_964436325.1 uncultured Tangfeifania sp. | reverse complement strand
TTGAGGAATGGGCCGGTAATAATATTTGGGAGCAACAAAGGTACCCCGGTCTTTAATGGATTCCACAAATCCCTGGTTATCTCCGCTGATGTAAAATGAGGCATCACTATCCTGAGGCCCCACCCGGTAATAAATCAGGGTTTCTCCCAATTCGTTGGTTTCTTTATCCCCTGCGCCAGGAATGGATTCGCTGATGTCGAGCAGAACGATGTCTTCAATGCCGTCTCCTGTAAGGTCGTGTTTACCCAAACCGGGAAAATACAATCCTTTGGGTTCTGTTTCCAGGTTTTTCCCTGCTTCCCACCGCATGATATCGTCGAAGCGGTATCCTTCCACAGCCAGTTCTATGCGGCGTTCACGACGGATTTCGAGGATTTCACTCTTTTGGGCACCGGTTACATTTGGATACCGGGCTTCCTGAACAGGGTCAACGGGTGGATTCATGGTCATGTGGGGCATGCCTGCGCGATCGCGCAAAACATTGACGGTAAGGTCAAGATCGGCCTGTGTTAGTTCGCCCAGCTCTGCTTTGGCCTCGGCATATATCAGGAGCGTTTCTGCATAACGCAGTACCGGAAAATCCACCCCGTTTTGAATGGTTTGTTCGGTATTGTTTATGAATCCTTTGATTTGATGATAACCGGTGAAATTTTTCTGCAGTTGCTGCACATAGATGCCGCCTCCCTGGGAGTAGGTCTGGGTATTGATCAGCTCCCATCCCGGATAGGCATACGTTTGATATAACCGGGGATCGCGGTTCTCAAACTCTTCCACAAACGTTTTGGTTTCATAGTCCGGCTGCGATGTATAATAAGAGCCATCGGCCATCAGGTAGGCCTGCAGCAAATCTTTGGAGGGACATACTTCATAATTTCCGAACATCCATTCCCACCAGCCGCTGTTTTTTACCTGGTCTTCAAAAATGTTGGCGAAGATGATTTCGGGATTGGTGGTTAAATCCTGGCTCTTGAAAAGCGTTCCGTAATCTGTTTCTGGATTTCCGGTATTGTAAATGCTGAAACCGCCGTTATCCATAATTTCTTTGGCGGCGTCGCGGGCGATTTCAAGGTAAGTGTTGGCGGTCGACTGCAATTCCAGTTCGGGATGATACTTCCTGAACGTTCCCTCATGCAGTGCATGGCGGGCTTTATAGGCCAGTACAACCCATTTGTTTACAGCACCCACGGGTTGATTTGCCTTGACATTGTTTCCCGCAAATTCATAGTCCTCAAAGATTTTTTCGACAACCATTTCCCGTGAATCGCGGCCTTTAAAAAGCAGTTCTTCATCGGAAGTCCCAATCACCTGATCATACCAGGGAACATCCGAAAAACGTTTCACTTTGTCCATGTAAAAACGGGCACGGAAAAAACGGGCAAGCCCCTCATAATGGGCTGTGAGGTCGTTCGAAAGCCCGGCTGTTTCATGATTTTCCAGAAAAAGGTTGATGTTTCTCAGGGTTCCCCATGACCATCCACCTGTAATGGTAGCGGAAGAAGGATTGCTGCTGAGCATGATGTTTTTCATCTCCGTGCTGCCGGTATTGGCGGCATTATCAGTGGTGTTGTATCCGTCGGTGGCATAGTTGTTAATGCCTGGAAAACTGTAAAGATTGTATATGAACATCTTGAGGTCTTCTTCACTTTTGAAGAAGTTTTCCGTGCCGATGGATGTTTCAGGGAAACGATCCATGTAATCATCGTTACATGCTGAAAACAACATGAGGAACGCTATACTGAATATTGAAATTATTTTCTTCATAATATTGTTTTTTTCGTTTAACCGGGATTAAAAGTTAATGTTTACACCAAAAGAATACCTTCTCTGAAAGGGGTAAGCATAGCCCCATCCATCGTCGGTGACCGCTTCCGGGTCAAAATAATCGGCCACTTCTGACCATTCTGCAATGTTTTCGCCACTTACAAAAAACCGGACGCGGTCGATGTTAATCCTGTCGGTCCATTTTTTAGGCAGTGTATAGCCAACGGTAATGTTTTTTATCCGGATATAAGCCGCACTCAGCAGGTAGCGTGTTTGTGGTGTTGCCAGACCTTTGGATTCATTGAGGCCTTCCCCGAGGTTCCGGTCGGCGAGCCATGCCTGGAATATGGGATACCGGGCATCGAGGTTTTGACTGGCCAGGCCTGCATCGATATAGGCCTGCGAGTGTTTGGCCATGTCCACCTCGCTGTCGTCTTCCGGGCGGTAAAAATCAAATAAATGGGTATACCCTCCTTCGTAAGGTTGCTGGTAAAAGCCCCAGTAAAGGTAATGCCGCGGATAGTAATCCTTTTTTCCAATTCCCTGAACAAAAGTGCGGACATCAAAGCCGTTCCAGTTAAAGTTCAGGTTCAGTCCAAAACGGTAGCGGGGAGAGGTATTTCCCACCACTACAGCATCTTTGGGATCATCCACGGTATATCCCTTTTCGATGATTCCGTTTCCGTCCTGGTCAACGTATTTGGGCCATCCAGGGACAATGGATAACGCACCCCAGGGGATGAGCTGGGTTTGATCCAGCGCCTGGGTTTCTTCCACGGTTTCGAAAAAGCCGTCGCTTTCCAGTCCCCATAATTCGCCAAATTCGCGGCCGATGTAATACTGGTTCAGGTTTTTGTTGGGGTTATCGAATTCGGTGATCCTTGCCCGGCTGTCGGACAGAATAAAGCGGCTGTCAAAATCGAGTCTTTTTCCTGCCAGCATAAAATGGTTTCGGTAACTCAGGGTGAGCTCCCAGCCGTTGGTCTGGAGATCGGCCGCGTTCTCGCGTGGTTCTGAAGCACCGAGCACATCGGGTAAATCTTTTCCCTGTGTCAGCATGCCGGTGGTGTTTCTTTGATAGATGTCGAAAGCAGCATTGAAGCGGTTATCGAACAACCCGAGGTCTGCGCCAAAGTTGAGTGTTTCCACGGTTTCCCAGGTGTAGTTGTCCGAAACCAGTTGCGGGGGCGATACCCTTTGGGGTAGCTCCCCGCCTACGATGTAATTGGCCTCAGAGGGATTCATAGTGGGAATATATCCGTAAGCCGACACATTCTGGTTCCCGAGCGAACCAAAAGACCCTCTTAATTTCAGGGTGCTGATGGTCGGCTGCAATGCCTTCATGAAATTTTCACGGGCAATGTTCCATGCAGCAGAAGCCGATGGAAAGAAACCGAAGCGGCTATTTGCCGGGAACCTTGAAGAACCATCGTAACGGCCGTTGAATTCCAGAATATACCTTTCTTTAAAGATGTAATTTAAGCGGTAAAAGGTCCCCCGGATTGCCCAGTCGGTAATGCTTTCATCCACATAGTCCTCGCCCGTTGCCAGCGCAATCGTGGGGAGTGAACCCGAAATGACATTATCGCGCCGGGCCTCAAACCATTCTGAGCGGTTTTGCTCCTGATTAAATCCGATGAGCGCCGTCACATCATGGTCTCCAAAGGCTTTATTGACCGTGGAGTAAATATTGAATACATTGTAGGTATCGAAGGTTGCACTGCGGTAGGCTTCATTGGTGCCGATTTCCCTGATATCATCGGGCCCGTAGCCAATATTGTATTTGGAATAGTGCCAGCCGTAATTGCTTGTCCCCTTTCGGATGGTATAATCCGCATTCACTTTTAATGCATCATCGAAGAAATTGGCTTCAGCAGTAAAGGTCGATTGGGTGCTGTTGTAACGGTTATCCACATCGCCTCCCTCCTTTAACTGGGCCGCTTCAATTCCTACTTCTGAGTTGGCCCATGTTCCATCCGGGTTTTTATCCCAGGCTGTAGGCGCAACATTGTATAAGTCCCATACCGAAAGGTAAGAAGGCTCTCTTCTTTCGGTCATGGTGAAAAGGGTATTGTTTCCCAGTGTCAGCCATTCAAACGGATTGTAATCCACTTTGCTTCTTATGCTGTTTCTGTTAAACAGGTCTTCTGCAATTTTCAGGGCGCCATTTTCATTGTCATAAGCACCGGAGAGGTAAAAGCTCACCTTGTCGGTTTTGCCATCCACCTGAATGTGATGCTTTTGAGAAAAGGTGTAATCACTCAGGAAATAGGGAGTCCAGTCACGGTTTCCCATGTATTCCCACGAGGTTTCGTCGCGGGGGTTTATTCTGACTCCCTCGGTTCCTTCCGGGTTTTCGGAGCGTTCTTTGGCCCATGCATAGGTTTCGTCGGTAGGATTGAAATTGTTCCAGGGAGTATTGTCGGTAGACAAGTCCTGCAAACGCAAATAAATGTAGGGGTCGTTGGTTTTTTCGGGGATCAGTGTCGGCTTCGACCAGGACAGGTTGTTGTTGTAACTGACGTTAACACCTTCGCTGGTACCAGACTTGGTGGTAATCAGCACCACGCCAAATGCTGCACGTGCTCCGTAAATCGCAGCGGAAGAGGCATCCTTAAGAACTGAAATATCCGATACATCTTCAGGGGTCAGCCGGTTCAGTTCCCAGGCATCGGCAGGAACACCGTCAATCAGAATCAGTGGTTCACCACCGTTGATCGAGGTCATTCCCCGGATATTGATTTGAGCAGCCTGGCCGGGTTCTCCGCTTACAAAATCGATGTTCAGGTTGGGGGCAACACCTTGCAGTCCCTGTGAAATATTTACAATCGGACGGCTCTCGAGTTCACGCGAGTCTATGGCGTCTACAGCTCCCGACAGGTTGACTTTTTTTTGGGTGCCGTAACCAACGACGACGACTTCACCAATGTCGGTCAGTTCCTGTTCGAGGGTGACATCGATTTCGGTTCTTCCGTTGATGGCAATCTCCTGAGTAACCATTCCAATAAAAGAAAAAACAAGTGTTCCGTCCAGGGGGGCATTCAACTGGTAATTTCCGTTGATGTCGGTAACGGTCCCCTGCGAGGTGCCTTTAACAACAATGGAAACTCCGGGAAGGGCAGTATTGTCATCTGCCGATTTCACAGTACCGCTGATGTCCGCTTGTTGTCCCATTGAAAATAAGGGGACAATAAAGCTTAAAATCAGCACTGCAGTTTTAATGGTGTTGATTTTTTTGTGGGTCTTTCCCAACTCCTTAACGTTTTTCATAGAATAATTTTTCGGTTAAAAATTTGCTGACAAAAATGGTTCATATCATTCTTTTTATGCTTGAAAAAAGATTAAAATACCATTACATTTTTGTGAAAAATTGAATAAACAT
>CAYTDH010000354.1:0-5147 GCA_964436325.1 uncultured Tangfeifania sp. | reverse complement strand
GCACCACTCTGAGACCGGCCCACGCCATCTGCGTGGAATACGTCGCAGGGTACGGCGATGCAGACGATGTGCCCGAGAACGCGATACAGGCGATGCTGTTGCTCATCGGCCATCTGTACGAGAACCGTGAGGCGGTGCAGGCGACAGGCATGAACGCCGTCTCCGTTCCCATGACAGTGGATGCCCTACTCTGGCCCGACAGGATGTTCTAATGCGAGCAGGGAGACTACGGCACAGAGTCACCATACAGCAGGCATCCCACTCGACCAATGCGATGGGCGAGACCTACATGTCCTACAGCGATTGGAAGACGGTATGGGCGAGTATCGAGCCGAACTCGGGGCGGATGTACTACGAGGCGCAACAGGCCAACAGCGAGGTCGAGGGCACGATAGTCATGCGCTATATCGATGGCCTTGTACCGGCGATGAGAGTGTCGTATGGCTCGCGTATATTCCGCATCCTGGCAATCGTGCATCGCGACGAGAAGGGCAAGGAGCTGCACCTGCTCTACAAAGAGGATAGAGATGAGGCCGGAACGATCTGGTACGGGTCGGCAACTCTGGCCGGCAGCGCGAGCATAAGCGCCGCGGGGACAGTGATATGAACAACTTCAAGCTAGCAGTCAAGATTACAGGACTCAAAGCGACGGTCAACGCCATCGACAAGTCGATGCAGGGGTTGAATGACAAGGCTGTCGCGAATAAGAGTCTGCAGCTGGCGAAGGTTATCGCCGAGGATGCACGGGGCAGGGCTCACCAGGGGCCGACAGGCAACCTGAAACGGTCGCTTCGCGCAGTGATTCTCAGAGGGAACAACCCGCCCGCTATCGCAGCGGTCGACAGAAAGGTCGCTCCGCACGCGCACCTCATTGAGTTCGGCACATCACGAGCCCCGGCCTATCCCTTCTTTCGCCCGGCGGTCGACGCACATGCGGACAAGCTCGGCAGGGACCTCAAAGGATGGCTGAAGGACAAGGTGGAGCCATGATAGAGCAGGCCATACGGGACACACTAGTTGCAGATTCGGACGTGACAGCATTGGTCGGCTCGCGTGTCCATTTCGCACAGGCCCCGCAGGATGTGGCCAGCCCATATATCGTGCTGACCAAGATATCCGGAGTGCGCGACCACGCACATGACGGGGCCACGGGACTGGCGCACGCACGAATCCAACTGTCCGCATTCGCCACGACCTACTATGAGGCGAAGCAGATAGTCCAGGCAGCGCAGGACGTGTTGCAGGCGTACAGCGGGCTCATGGGAACGGTCCAGGTGGATTCGTGTCTATATGAAAACGAGACTGATATGTTCGAGACGGACACGAGGCTGTACCACGTGACGAGCGACTACGTGATATGGCATGAAGAGTAGATAACGGTTCCCGTTGAACACACAGGGGCGCACGGAGCGCCCCTTTTTCAATGTACGCAGGAGGTAAACAGAAATGACAACATCGGCAAAATCCGCATTCGGCACTACCATCCAATGGAATGCTGAGGCTATCGGGGAAGTGCTCAGCATCAGCGGCCCCTCGCAGTCGGTCGACACCATCGACGTTACCAGTCATGACTCGTCTGATTCATTCAGAGAGTTCATTGCAGGGCTGAGGGACGGCGGCGAAGTCACCATCGAGGGCAACTTCATCCCCGGCAACACCGGCCAGGCCGACTTGCATACAGACATGCAGGCGGGCACAGTGAGGGAGGTTATCATCACCTTCCCCTCGGCGATGGGCACAACGTTCACATTCGATGCCCTGTGCACGGCCCACGAAACGACCGCTCCGCACGACGAGAAGGCGGGTTTCTCCGCAACCTTCAAGGTGACGGGCAAGCCGGTACTTGCAACAGCCACGGCCACGGCCCCGACGGATGTTGTGGTCACTGGTAACGTGAGCGGCGCACTCTCCGAGGTTCCGACCTACAGCGCGGACGACACCATCTACACGGTGGACGGCTCCGCCGATGCCAGCGTGACAATAACGGTCACTGCTGCGGGTGCTGACGAGATAACCGTCAATGGCGGCACCGTCGAGAGCGGCGTTGCGTCGAGCGCGATCAGTCTCACCAGCGGCGAGATTACCACCATCACCATCGTCGTGAGCGAGACCAACAAGGCTGACTACACCATCACAATCTACGTCATGGATGGTACTGCGTAATGAATCGAGCCAAGCCCGAAGTGACAATCGAGCTCGATAAACCGCGCACACTCTCCATGTCGCTCAATGCGATGGTGCGGTTCGAGCAGGCGACAGGCAAGAACCTGCTCGATAACTCGACCATGCAGTCCATGACGGCAACCGACCTTCGGGCCCTGTTGTGGGCGTGCCTCAAGGATGAGGACAACAGCATCAAGCAGGATGAGGTCGGCGGACTCATCCATCCAGGGAACCTCGAATACGTGGGCGACTGCGTAGCCCATCTGTGGGAGACCTCTGTGCCCGAGGGCAATGAGGAAAACCCTACGAAGCCGGGACAGTCCCCGACTGGCTAGAGCTCTGGTCATTCGGGCGTACCTGTCTCGGTCTCCCCGAGCATGACTTCTGGCGGCTGACACCGGCGCAATTCTCTGCGCTGGTGGGCCGCTACAGAGAGTCCCAGGAGCGTGAGGACGCGCGGGCCGCGATGATCTGTGCGCTCCTGGCCAACGTCAACCGCAATCCGAAAAGGCACCCGAGGCCGTACAAGGTGGAGGACTTCATGCCCGGCAGGAAACAACAGAGCGTGCAGGACATGGTGACTATCACTGAGGCGATAACTACGGCATTCGGCGGCGACGACCGCAGAGGACACGCAGAGATGCGACAGAAACACATGCCTGAACAGTTGAAACGGGTATTGGAGAGAGTGAATGGCTAACCAATTGAGCTCCCTCTTTGTGACCGTCGGCGCGAAAACCGACGGCTTTCATAAGGCAATGGGCGGCGTCCAGGGCAAGCTGCAGGACGTCAGTCAGAAGATGCGCAATGTCGGCATTGGCATGGCGGGCAGTGCGGCTGCAATCGGCGGCGCAGGGATCAAAATGGCTGCTGACTTCGACGGCGCCATGCGCGAAGTCAACACCATGCTTCTGCTCAACGAAGATGAGTTCAAGGCCCTGTCCGACGATACGCAGGAATTGGCGCGCCGCATGGGCGTGGATGCCACTGACGCTGCCAACGCCCTATATCAGGCCATCTCCGCAGGAGTGCCGAAGGACAACGCCATCGAGTTTATGGAGGTGGCATCCAAGGCGGCGATAGGCGGCGTGACCGACACGGAAACAGCGGTCGATGGACTGACCACTGTGATGAACGCCTTCAAGATGCCGGTGGAGGATGCGCAGAACGTAGCGGACTTGATGTTCACTACGGTCAAGAACGGCAAGACGACGTTCGAGGAACTCTCCGCCAGCATGTCACAGGCAGCCCCGATGGCCGCGGCGATAGGCGTCCCCTTTGAGGACTTGATGGCGGCAACTGCCACGCTCACCAAACAGGGCGTGCCAACCGCCCAGGCCATGACGCAGATACGGCAGTCGATGGTCTCCCTTACAAAGCCTACGGGAGAGATGCAGGACCTGTTAGCCGAGATGGGCTACGAATCCGGAGAGGCGTTGCTTGAAGCCGAGGGTTACGCCGGAGCGATGGAAGCCGTGCGGGAAGCGACCGCAGGGAATACCGACATGCTCGGCAAGGCGCTCGGCTCCGTCGAAAGCCTGAATGCTATGTATGCCTTGACCGGACAGAACGCCGACGCCGCTGCTGAAGATATGAACGCAATGACAGACGCGACAGGCGCGGCTACGGACGCATTCGAGCAGATGGAGCAAAGCACTTCCCGCCAATGGCAGAAGATGGTCGCCCAGCTGAAAGACGTTGCTATCAGCATCGGCAAGGGGCTGGTGCCCGCATTGACCAAGCTCCTGGAGGCTGTGGCTCCTATCCTCACATCGTTCGCCAACTGGGTCAGCGAGAACCCGGAGTTGACGGCGGCGATACTTGTCATAGTCGGTGCCATCGGCACACTGCTGGTCGTTATCGGCCCGCTGGTCTCGGCGATCGGTGCCATTGTTGCCGCGGCCCCCGTGATGGGCGCGGCACTTGCGGCGCTGACCGGCCCCGTGGGCATTGTAATCGCCATAATCATCGGCATCGTGGCCGCAGTGGTCGCAGTCATCAAGCATTGGGACTGGATAAAGGAAACGGCAGGAAAGGTCTGGAACGCAATCTCAGGCTTCGTCTCAGATCACGCAGACACTATCAAAGATGTGCTCTTGGCCATGACTCCGGTCGGCCCCATCATCCAGCACTGGGATGAGATAAAGGCGGGCGCTACGAAGATATGGAACGGGCTCGTGGACTTCTTCCGGGGCATACCGGGGAAGATAAAGAACGCCTTCTCCACTCTGACCGACATCATGCTCGCTCCGTTCCGGTTCGCCATCGAGGGCTATCAGCGGGCTATCAATTGGCTCATCAAGCAGGTCAACAAACTCTCTATATCTATCCCGTCATGGGTCCCCGGTATCGGCGGTAAGACGATGGGCTTCAACATCCCGACCATCACTCTGCCGTCATTCGGCACAGGCGGGATTGTGACCTCTCCGACTATTGCAATGGTGGGCGAGCGCGGGCCCGAGGCGATTGTCCCTCTGGACCAGATGGGCGAGACATTCAATTTCAACATCGCCGAGCTCGTGGTCCGTGAAGAGTCGGATATCAAGCGCATAGCACGCGAGCTTGAACGGCTGCGTGAATCGAAGGGCCGCGCAAGGGGGCTCAGCTTTGCAGTTTAGAGGCACGGATTTATCCACCTACGGGCTCACAGTACGGCAGGTGCGTGAGCCCGTTTCCATTACCGCCGAATCCGTCCGGCTGAGAGACAGGGCGTATGCGGGCACGGGCAGGCTCGCGCCGAAAGAGGTGGCCCTGGACTGCGTTGTGCAGGGCACCAGTGTTTCGGATTTGGCCGACAAGCTGGACTCCATCATGGCAGTGCTGAACGTCCGCGTGGACGGAGCGCTGGAAGTATATGACGACCGTTATTGGAACGCGCGATTTGAAAGCATGGACGGGCGCCGATTGCCGCTCGTGTGGGTCGGGACTCTGACATTCATAGCATACGACCCCCTGGCCTACTCCACGACCGAGACATCGAGCGA
>CAYTDH010000353.1:0-5154 GCA_964436325.1 uncultured Tangfeifania sp. | reverse complement strand
CAGGTTTTCGAGGCTGTCGATTTCAGTATTCTGCGAAAATAGGGGCATGTAAAAAGGAGTAAACTGAGATTCAAAAGAATTTTTTCCAAATCATCCACTTATTGAATTTCCTGTTCTTTCTCTTTTTAA
Source organism: uncultured Tangfeifania sp. (assembly GCA_964436325.1). Classification (GTDB taxonomy): domain Bacteria; phylum Bacteroidota; class Bacteroidia; order Bacteroidales; family Prolixibacteraceae; genus Tangfeifania. The sequence goes on along the minus strand of CAYTDH010000353.1, from coordinate 5,025 downwards.
TGAGTTTTACGCTGTCCAGTTCCTGAGGATTGAGTTCCCAGAATATTTCGAGCCAGGAAGCGATCTTTTCCATTTTTTGAGAATCAATGTATGTATCGATCGTTTTATTAAGTGTTTTTGGGGGATTACCATTGTTGTCGGTTTGTATAATGCCGTCAAATTCTACCATTTCTTTTTGGCAAAGTTCGATGGCAATCTGTAGTTTATTTCCAGTTCGATGGGTTAACAGAAAAATTTCATGACCCCGTAGTTTTAGTTCTTGTAAAGCCAAGAATGCAAATGGGCGTTCTTTTCCCAAATCCGGATAATTATTTTCCACAATTGCTCCGTCGAATACTACTCCTATAACCATTTTATTTGTTGTTATTATCTCATTATTTTTTTATGAGCCAGGCTGTTTGAATCGGACAGCCTGGCTCATTGTTTTATTCCAGGTCCAGAATCATTTTTTTGGTAATTCTTTTGTCCTTAAATTTGAGTTGTACAAAATACATTCCCGACACATGATTTGCCATGCTGAAGGTAATCTGTTGCGCTGCACTGAAGTGTTTGCGCAGCACCTGCTGACCTGCTATATTGAGCACAATCAGTTCAACTCCGGTTGCGGGTACCGTGCCATTGAGCTTTAGCGTTACTTTGTCGCGGGTGGGATTGGGATACAAGTTCACCTCGGGTTGACTGGCCACCGGCTGCTCCAGTCCGGTGGGATAGCCGTCCACACAAACCTGGAAGGTGTCGGTTGCTGTTGCGCCATAGGAATCGGAAGCTTTAGCCACAATATTTACGCATCCCGTATCGGCGATCACCGGGGTTATAAACAGGGTGTCATTCAGTAGCTGTGCCCAGCCGGGAAGGGTATCGGTGCCTTCCACCATGGCCTCCAGGGAAAGGAACGGGTCGTTCACATCATCAAAGATTTCCCCCGAGACGCTGCTCAGCGGGATGGAAAGTTCATAGGATGCATGGATGACCTGGTCGGGGAGGGGATTCACCAGGAATGGACCTTCATTGATTTTGACATGAAGCACGGATGTTACCGTGGTTTTGTTTCCGTGCCCGTCTTCCGCTGTGAAAGTGATGGTAATGGAGGTATCCTTGATGCCGCAGAGCGCTGAAAGATCTTCGGGATCAAAATCATACGACCAACCTTCAACCCCGGTGTCATCGGAAGCCGTTGCTCCGGCGTTTTCTTCCAGCCACTGCTGAAGCTGCTCCTGGTATTCTGCTCCGCAAACAATGGTCAGTTCGCTTATATCAGAGGCGTTGATTTCGGGAGAAGTCTCATCCCCGATTGTTAGCGTTCCTTCTGCGCTTCCCTGGTAATTTTGATCTTCAACAACAGCTAAAACAGTATATTCTCCTGTTTCCACCGGCGCTTCATCCTGGCCATCATAAGTAACGTTTACCGCCAGGCCGGAAGGGGTTGTGGCCACGGTAACCGGCAGGGGGGCTCCGCTGTAAGCCTGACTCAGGCCGCTAAGCTCTATCCCGGCATTTGCTTTTGTAATGTTAATGCTCACGGTTCCGGTGGCATTGTAGTAATTTCCGGTACGATCGTTAAACCTCCAATTAACGTTGCCTCCCGGAACATTGACATAACTCCTGCCCAGGTCAAGACCTTCAAGAGACTCCCCGTTTACCCCGGTGGCATTTCCGGTGGCACCGTGAGGCAGACCGTCGTATGCACCGTCAAACCCGTTAACCGTTATTCTGGCATTCACCTTATTGATGGTTAGCTTACCTTCTTCTGCTGTGAATGCATAGTTTACGGCATTCAAATCATCCGTAACCGGAATAATGAGGTAATTGCCGGCGTTAACAGCATTTATGGCATTCCCGGTATAATCGACAGCTCCTGAGATTACTGTCTCATCCTCGTTGTTCACAAAACCGGAAAATGAAGCGGTAAACGGGCTAAAGACCTGTCCGTCATAGTCTTTGGTTTTATTATCGGCAGTTACCGTTAATGTTGCTTTTTTGATTTTAAGCTCTCCGTTCTCAAAAGTGATTGCATAGTTATCCGATGAAAGGCCGGAGGGGATGATTTCCCACGTGCCCGATTCTACAACGGGGCCTCTGGGATTCGTTGCAAAGGCAAGTGTTCCCTCCAGGTCATCCGGGCCCTCACCATCAACAAAGCCGCTATAGCTTGCGGTAAAACCGGAAAAGGACTCCCCGTCGTAGGTTTTTTCCTGATCGTCGGCAGTTACCGTTAAAGGCGCTTTGGTAATGTCGGCAGTCAAACCGGAGGGCTGTCCGGTCAGTGAATAATTCCCTGCGTCAGCACCGGAAAGCTGCATGGAGGTAGTGACTACGATGCCGGTGCCCACCGCTGTCTGGGTAAAGGTGCCCGAAGTAGCCCCGGAGAGGGTGACATCATCTTCTGCAAGTACCCCGGAAAGCTGGGCTCCGGTTATGGTTGCCGCTGCGGTGCCATCGTATGTTTTATTCTGTGCTTCAGCTCCGGTAATGCTTACCGGTTTTGCCGAAATGGAGGCCGTGGTCGATTCATTCAGGGTAAAGTCGTAATGGACCACATCTTCACCGGTGACTTCCATGTCGGCAGTAACAGGTTTTTCCTGTCCCACGTTTTTATCGTTGAAGGCTCCGTTGGTAATGGTCACATTGACATCACCCGAAAACGAACCTTCGGAGACAACATAATCCACGTTTGCCGCTTCATCTCCATCGTATACCTTGTCTTCGGCCGTTAATCCGATCGTAACCGGCACGGGGGCAGCGATTTTCAGAAAAGCTGAGGTCCCTTCAGCAAAGGGGACCGGATCAATTTCTTTATTATTTGTATTGAAAAAGACCAGGTCGGCCTCGTATTCGGCTTGGTTGCTTGCATCCCATATTTTTACCGAGATCGCATTTCCTTCGGTGTACCCGTTTGGAGGTGTTTCCCCTGGTTCTGCTTTTGATGCGGCGATTTGCAGGTAGGGGGCTGTGGAAGGAAGCGTTCCGTCAAGCCGGACCGCTCCGGCACAGACCTCTCCGTCAAAGACAGCAATCTCATCGCCCGCTTCCAGGTCTTCTCCCCCAATGGTGGCTTCCAGGAAATAAAAGTTCATGTGATTGGTACCGTTTCCGGAATAGGCGAGGGAAAAATGTTCAGGCTCGCCGGCCAGCACGGGAAGAGCCAGGCAAATGGTGAGTACAGTGTGTAAAATTCGTTTCATTGTATTGTGGTTTTAATGTTTGTTGCACATTTTTTTTTTGATTGGTTGAAAGCCGGGGAGGCCCCTTTCAGGGTTCCCCGGTTTATTTCTTACTGTTTGATGACGGTTCCTTCAGGTTTGCCGTTCACCCGGATGTAATAAACCCCCGGTTTTACGGCAGCTCCCTGTCCGTTTGTACCGTCCCACCTGATCAGGTCATTGCCGGTGGAGATTCCCCGGTAGATGGAACGGACTTTCCGCCCCTGGTTATCAAATACCTCGATGTTCAGTTCCTGATCGGGAACAGAGGTGATCTCAAGTTGGAGCGATTCGGTGAACGGATTGGGATAAATCTTCACGTTGAATTCATTCTGGAAATTAAAGATGTTTTCTATGGTACCTTCCGCTACCTTGATAAATGAACTTGCCCCTTTGTCAAAGGTATCAGCAGAGCCATTGAGCAGGTCAAAGTCAATGGCATATTCTTTTCCGTTCCGGTAGAGCCGGATGGAGAGATCATGACCCGGAATAAATCCGTTCGGTGTTTCTGCGAGCCCGTCGCTGGCCGATACCGGGATGCTGATGTTTCCGTTGAACAGGCTGTAATCATCAATAGTGACTGCCCCTACACAGAGGTCGCCGTCAAAGATTCCGATCTCATCGTTTTCCCGGATTCCGCTTTCATTGAGGTCGACCAGGTTGATGTTCATGTGCTCGAAACCATTGCCGGTGAATACAGGATGGAAATGCGCAGATTCCAGCAGGTCATGGACCATGGCAACCGATTTGAATTGGGGCTCATCGATTGAGAGGATGCAGTCTTCGCTGACTTTTACTCTGTACCCTTTACCGGGTTCAAAGTTGCCAATGTTATTTTGCCAGCCGTCAAAACTGCCGAAGTCTTCAATGGCATAACCCACTTCATCCATCACCTTCACCAGATATCCCTCGTCGATCAGCGGCTGCACCACATCCATGGCATTTTGCGCTTCAGTGACCGGATAAGATATGATGTTCCAGCCTTTGGTAAGGGGTATATCCACAGGCAGGTCAGCCAGTTCGCCCTGCAGGGTGACTGTTGCCGGTTCGGTTACCTTGATTTTATACCCTTCGGTAAAGGTCATGTTGCCGATGTAGTTTTGCCAACCGCCTCCGAGTTCGCCCTGGTCTTCAATGGGAGCGCCGTCTTCATTCATGACTTTTATCAGGGAGCCCTCATCAATCAGGGGCTGTAAAATGTCCTTCAGGTCAAAAGAGCCTTGCGGACCGGTATGGAACGAAATGATGTTCCATCCCAACTTCATGGAGAGCTCTTGTTCTTTATTCACCGTAACGGTCATTTGGTCGGAGGATGTGTTCTCAGCCTCGTCGCTAACAGTGTACGTAATGGTTGTTACACCGGATGGGAAGAGGTAGGTTCCTACCTGGCCACTGCCGTTATCCGTCACAGCGCCGGTCATTTCCCAGGTGAGGGAACTGCCGGAACAGTTGTCGCTGAAGGAAGCATCGGCTATGTCGAGCACCGCTTCCCTTCCGTTCGTCTCTGCAGCGATGGTGGTTTCCACATCCGCCGGAGCGGTGATGGTTGGGTTTTCATCATCGGAAACAGTGACACGCATTTGGTCGGTATCCGTGTTGTTTGAACCATCGGTAACGGTATAGGTAATGGTGGTCATTCCGACCGGGAAGGTATATGTTCCTACCTGGTCGGTTCCCTGGTCCTGGCTGGCACCGGTCATTTCCCAGACAAGGGAAGTTCCGGAGCAGTTATCCTGAATCACCGCATCGGAAATATCCAGTTCCACGGTACAATTGCCGCTTCCGTCATCCGAAGTGCCGGCTTCCATGTCTGCTGCGGCCTCCA
>CAYTDH010000352.1:0-5159 GCA_964436325.1 uncultured Tangfeifania sp. | reverse complement strand
ATCGGAAGATGCAGGGGACCGATTCCAGGCATTAATCAAAAAAATTGAACACCTGGCCGAATAAAAGAAATCTGCTGACAGGATACCTTCAGCCTTCAAAACTGCCCCTAGGATTCTTCTCTTTTGGGCAGTTTTTTTACGGATTTAATGACCACTTCTCTCCTGCATCCGGGACAGAGATAAATTTCACATCCGGTACAGGCAAAACAATTGCTGCATTCCCGGGTAACATCAAGATTGGAAAACCTGAAACCACAATACGGGCATGAATAAAATTTCTCCATTTTTTTCATGGAATACTACCTGAAGAAGGGTTTAATAAGCCGCAGAAGGCCAAAAATAATAATCAGCGTGAAAATGATGGTAGCGCCCGATGGAATATCGAGATAATAGGAAATGAATAATCCGGAAATAGTACCCGTAAAGGCAAACAATGACGAAAGAAGCAGCATTTTCCGGAAATCTTTGGTCAGGAGGTTAGCCGTGGCCTGAGGAATAGTAAGCAGTGACAATATAAGAATAATGCCCACCACCCGGATATTCAGCACCACCGTCAGAGCGATCAGTGTAATAATCAAATAGTTAAATAAAGCCACCGGAAGACCGGCAGCCCGGGCGAACTCCTCATCAAAAGCGATGTACAATATCTTCCGGAAGAAAAAAGCAAAAAACAGGATAATCACCACATTCAGTGCAAACATCCACGCCAGTTCTGCAATGGTAACCGTTAAAATATTTCCAAAAAGATAACTCATCAGATTGGGTGTATATCCCGGCGTAAGAAAGACAAAAATAATTCCAAGGGCCATCCCCAAGGACCACCATATGGCGATGGAAGAATCTTCGCGAATATTGGCCACTTTGGTGAAAAACTGAATTCCCAGGGCAGACATGACCGCAAAAAGTACAGCCCCAAGCAAGGGGTTGAATCCTAAAAGAAAAGCAAGGCCAATCCCTCCGAAGGAAGCATGCGTAATGCCTCCACTCACAAAAACAATGCGGCGCGAAACAATATAACTACCAATAATTCCACACGAAATGCTGGCAAAAACAGCAGCTAAAAAGGCTTTTAAAAAAAAATCGTACGAAAATAATTCAGCAAGTTCACTCATGTTAATTGTGATGTTTTAAGACCGTATGCGGGATTTCACCGTGGGAAATAATTTTTATCGGGCAATTATAGCTATCCAGTTCATCCTGGGTAATGGTATTGTCGGGGTGATAATGTAAATCCCCGTTAACACAGGCGATGGTTTTCACATAGCTCGAGATGGTTCCCACATCATGCGAAACCAAAACAATGGCCATCTCTTTGTTCAGCATTCTCAACCGCTCGTACAACTCGCCTTCAAAACGGTTGTCAACAAACGTATCCGGCTCATCAAGAATAAGGATTTTCGGATCACTGAGCAAAGCCCTGCATAAAAACACCCGCTGCATCTGTCCTCCCGAAAGTTCACCAATGGCTTTGTTACGGATAGTGGTAATTCCCATTTCCTGAAGCAACCATTCCGTTTTCTTTTTTATCTCAGGACTGCCTATCCGGTGCGGATTTTTCATGATGGCTCCTGAGCGGACAACTTCGTACACCGTGATGGGAAAGTTCTTATCAATGTGCTTCACCTGAGGCAGATAACCAATCGGTTTTCTCCTTTTGTTCATGGATTCATCGAACACGATTCGCCCTCTCATGGGTTTTAACAACCCCAAAATAGCTTTAAGCAAAGTAGTCTTACCCCCTCCGTTGGGTCCGATAACCCCCAGAAAATCATTTTCGAAAATCTCAAGGTTCACATTGTTTAATACTGGTACCTTGTCATAACCAACATCCAGGTCTTCTATTTTTATTAATGGTCTCATTCGAAATGCTCAATCAGGATATGGGTCATTTTTTCCAGATTCGCGGCCCAGTCAGGATCCAGCGGCTTTACTTCTTCAATCTGGCCATCGATCTCTTCGGCAAATACACGGGCATGATCACGGTCAAATTCACTCTGAATATAGATCACATCAATATTGCCTTCCCTGGCAAGTTTAACCACTTTTGCCATGTGCTGCGGGGAGGGCTCTTTTCCCCCCGACTCAAGTGAATGCTGCACAAGTCCGTATTCCCGGGCATAATAAGAAAGACTTGGATGAAAGGTAATAAATTCCCGCCCTGCATAATTGCTCAATGTATCCCTGATTTTTTTATCCAATTGGTCTATCTCCTTTAGAAATTGCTGATAGTTATTTTCGTATGCTTCACGCCTTTCAGGTTTCATCTCCACCAGTACTTCCTTGATCCGGCCGGCCATTTTCTGAACCAAAGCTGGCGAGAGCCATATATGCGGATCCACTCCATCTACATGAACATGATCCCCGTGCTGCTCTATACTCCCTGCAATCAAATCAAGCCCTTCCGAAAGATCGACCACCTTCATGTCCTTGTTCGCCTGCTGAATCTTATCTTGCCAGGAATGCTCAAAACCGATGTAACCAATCCGGAACCAGACTTCCGAACGGGAAATATCTTTCAACTGGGAAGGTAAAAGGGTATATGCTGCCGGACTCGACCCCGGAGGAATTAAAACATTCACATTAAAGTCCTCCCCGGCAATCTTTTCAACAAATGTCCGCTGAGGAAGGATACTTACGGTAACCACATCTTTTGCCGCATCCTTTCCCTCCTCTTTTTTGGACTGGCAAGAGAAAAGCAGAACAGCAATTGAGATAATCAAAAAAAACTTTTTCATGATGTCTATTTCAGATTCTGAACGTTAAAACAAAAAACCACAAATTTAGTTTTTCAATTGATATGGTTTTCCATATCCTTTCACAAAAATCACAGGTTTATTTTCCTTACCTCAATCTTTTTGGGAGGAACAGGGTCATAACCGTGGGTTCCCCATGGATGACATTTGGATATTCTTTTAGTGGCCAACAAAAATCCTTTAAAGGGTCCGTGAATTTTTACCGCCTGAACCGCATACTCCGAACACGTAGGGAAATGCCTGCAGGAAGCCGGAGTAAGTGGTGAAATGGTATATTTATAAAAATATACCGGCAAAAGCAAAATCCATCCCACGACTTTTATGCCTTTTTTAAAAATACTTTTCATTTTCAGTACAAAAATAATAATTCTCAGCAAGTTCTCTAACCCGAATAATTCAAGAATTATTCTCCCGAAGCTTCGGGAAGTGCGCATGAAAAAACACCGGTGAAGAGCCTGTTCACCCACCTTTTTAAATTCATTTAGGAAAAGAAAACCTTACAATCGGTAGTTATTCAACAGAATTTAAAGCAATTTTACAGGAATAACTGACAAATTTGCATAATATTTTTAATTTTGCGTTTTTTGTTTAAGCATAAATCCTTAAGGCTTTGAAAAATATAATCTTAAATTACAAAATATGAAAAGAGTTGCAATTGGAGTAGATGTTGGGGGGACCAACACAGCCATTGGGGTGGTTGACCCTGAAGGCAATGTTATGGTGAAGGATAATATTCCCACAGCATCGCATGGTGATATCGATAAATATATTTCTGACCTGGCAACAGCCATCAACGAACTGATGAATTCGGTGAAATTGCTCAACAAGGATTTGGATTTTCTGGGCATTGGCATTGGAGCTCCAAATGGAAATTATTACAGCGGCACCATTGAATATGCTCCCAATTTATCGTTTAGAGGCGTCGTACACCTGGTGGAACTTTTACGGAATCACTTTCCGAAAATGGAAGCCATTGCCCTGACCAATGACGCCAATGCTGCTGCTATCGGTGAAATGATTTATGGCGGAGCAAAAAACATGCAGAATTTTGTCATGTTTACGCTTGGCACCGGCGTAGGCAGCGGAATTATTGTCAACGGCGATTTGGTCTACGGCCACGACGGTTTCGCCGGTGAATGCGGGCATACCACATTGGTTCCAGGCGGACGACGCTGTGGTTGCGGTTCTCTCGGACACCTTGAAGCCTACTGCTCGGCTCCCGGCATGAAAAGAACAGCCTTTGAACTCCTGGCCCATTACAATGCCACCGACAGTATCCTTGCCAACAAATCATTCAACGAATTGGATTCAAAGATGATCTACGAAGCCGCTGTGCAAGGAGATAAAATTGCCATCGAAGTATTTGAAAAAACAGGCGAATGGCTTGGACAGGGACTGGCTGATACGGTTCACCACCTAAGCCCTGAAGCCGTTTTCCTTTTCGGAGGTCCTACTGCTGCCGGTGATTTCATTTTTAAACCCACCAAAAAACACATGGAGAATCACCTGCTTCCCATATTTAAAGATAAAATTAAAATTCTTCCTTCTGAACTAAAACCAGGCGACGCAGCCATTGTTGGAGCAAGCGCACTGGTCTGGAAAGAACTGGAAAAATAATTTTTTGCATCCGGTCGTAAAAAGCGAATTTCCTCTGAAATTCGCTTTTTTTTAATCCATAACATCCCCCTTTTCCTTTCTGGTTCTTCCCAAAGGGGTTCCCCGTTTATTCCGTTTATTACACACAATCTGCAATCCAAAACTCCGGTTTTCGCTCTCCCAGAAACCTTCCCTTCCTTCAATAAGCTTTTTTGAAATGCCCGTACCCGTGAGGGGAAACAATACCAGGAAAATTTTTTAGTTGCAAAGGAGGCAAGCAGAAGGTTTTTGTTTTTTCGCACCTTTTCCTTATATTCGTAACACGAATTAAAAAAATAGTAACACCATGTCGGTAACCAGGTTTGGCGTTTCGCTTGAAGAGGATTTACTCAAAGCTCTCGATGAATATGTTGGTGAAAACCTTTTTGCAAACCGTTCCCAGGCTATCAGGTATCTCATCGAAAAAAACCTCGTGGAAAAAAAGTGGAAATGCGACAACATCGTTGCCGGAGCAGTTGTTTTGGTCTTCAACCATGAAAAAACCGACATCCTGCGAAAATCCTCAGCCTTTCAATACGAATACAAAGAATTTATTTTGTCAACACAAGGGTTCTACCTTAACCAACAGAATTACCTGCAAATTATTGCGGTAAAAGGCCCGTCTAAGAAACTGACCGAAATTTCGGATAAGCTAATTAGTATCAAAGGAATAGAACATGGCAAACTGGTTATGAGTAAAGCCGAATAAAAAAAAATTTTGTCTGGAGTAACACCAATTGAAAAAATAGTAACACCAAATGATTGAATATG
>CAYTDH010000351.1:0-5165 GCA_964436325.1 uncultured Tangfeifania sp. | reverse complement strand
TTGTCAGCGGAAATGATTGGATCGCCCAACAAGGCCCAAATGTATTTGGGCAGCAGCCCACGGAACAAATTAGCGGAAAAGTGACGGATGAAACAGGAAACCCATTGCCGGGGGTTTCTGTGGTAATAAAAGGCACCACTGGTGGAACTGTTTCAGATACAAATGGGAACTTCACCTTATCAATTCCTGCTGATGCTAAAATTTTACAGTTTTCCTTTATTGGAATGAAAACAATGGAAATACCCATTGAAGAAAGAACAACCTTTACAGTGGCGATGGAAGAAGAAACCATTGGTGTTGATGAAGTGGTTGTGGTTGGTTATGGAACACAAAGAAAAGTCAACCTAACCGGGGCAGTGGACCAGGTTGGTTCAGAGGTATTGGAGAATCGGCCCGTAAATAATGTTACCCAAGCATTACAAGGGGTAGTACCCAACCTGAACATTACGCTGGCGGATGGTAAACCCATCCGTTCTGCAAGTTACAATGTACGTGGAGAAACCTCTATCGGTCAGGGAGGTTCCGCTCTCATATTAATAGATGGTGTTGAAGGTGATCCAAGCCTGCTCAATCCAAACGACATTGAAAATATTTCTGTTTTAAAAGATGCTGCTTCAGCTGCAATTTATGGTGCCAGAGGGACTTTTGGTGTAATCCTTATTACCACAAAAAAACCTCAGTCAGATAAAATATCTGTTAATTATTCTATGAATTATGGAATTAAATCACCTACGGCTGTGCCTGATTTTGTGACAGATGGATATACATTTGCAAAATGGTTTAGTGAGGCTTATAATGCCTATTTCGATTACAGTAGAATTCCATCTTCAATTAATAAAACCCAGTCATTCAGCCTGGCTTATCTTGAAGAATTAAAACGACGTTCTGAGAACCCCGACTTGCCTAAAGTTGAAGTAGACAATAACGGGAACTATGTTTATTACTCGAACACAGACTGGTATGGATTACTATATAAAGACGACATAACATCGATTGACCAGAATATTTCTATATCAGGCAGTAACGACAGAATCAGCTATTATCTTTCAGGAAGGTATAATGATCAGGAAGGCCTGTTCCGATATAACTCCGATGATTTTTCTATTTACAATTTTAGAGCAAAAGGCGATATAAAAATAACGAATTGGTTCACAGTTGATAACAATACTGAATATTCTCAACAAAAGTATCATCAGCCATTGAATGTTGGAGAAGGGGGAGGCATTTGGAGAAACATTGCAGACGAAGGCCATCCCACATCACCCATGTTTAATCCGGATGGAACCTTAACTCACTCTGCTTCATATACAGTGGGAGACATGTGGTATGGGAAAAACGGAGCAGATTTGAATAGGACTTTTTTAAAAAATACAACTGGTTTAACGGCAAACTTCTTTAATGAAAAATTGAAAATTCGTGGTGATTTCACCTTTTCAACAAATACGCAATCTCAATTCAGAAGAAGAGTGCAAGTACCCTTCAGCAGACAAGAAGGAGTTGTCAATTATGTTGGAACAACAACAAATGACATAACCAGGATAAGTACCGAAACCAAATACCTGGCTACAAATATTTATGGAGAATATGAAAATACCATCAATGAGGATCATTATCTAAAAATAATGACAGGTTTTAACTATGAAGAAAGCACTTATGAATCTTTTCAGGCATACCGGAACGGGATATTGTTTGAAGATGCTGAAAATATTTCATTAACCATTGGTGAGAATATTGCTACTGATGGAAGTTATAATAAATGGCGCGTTGCCGGTCAGTTTTACCGATTGAATTACAGCTTTAAAGATAAATACCTGTTGGAATTGAATGGAAGGCTTGATGCCTCATCGAAATTCCCATCAGAACAGCAAACAGCTTTTTTCCCATCATTATCAGTTGGATACCGCATATCAAACGAATCTTTTTGGAGTGCAGATGAATCCATTATTTCAAACTTTAAATTAAGGGCTTCTTATGGATCACTCGGAAATGGGAATGTTTCGCCATATTCGTATATTGAATTATTCAACATTTCTCAATCTGGCAGGGTAATTAATGGAACCCGCCCTGCAATTACTTCGCAACCAAACGTCATTCCTGAGGGTTTGACCTGGGAAACTGCGACAACAAAAAATGCAGGTATCGATTTAGGATTTATTTCAAATCAATTAAATGTAACGGCTGATGTCTATCAACGATTAACCACTGACATGTATACAAGTGGATTGCCCGTACCTGCAGTTTTTGGTGCAAATGTACCCAAAGGCAATTACGCAGATATGAAAACCAATGGATGGGAAATATCCATTACCTGGAAAGATAGATTTCTACTGGCCAACAAATCATTTAATTATGATGTCCGCTTTATTCTTGCTGATAATAAATCTGTTATTACAAAATTTAATAATCCGGAAAAATTATTATCCAATTACTACGAGGGGATGGAATTGGGTGAAATATGGGGATTAGTTACAGAAGGGTTATTCCAAAGTGAAGCTGAAATTGAAGCTCATGCAGACCAATCCTATATTAGGGTTTCTTCCAACAATATTTTACTACCCGGAGACTTAAAATTTAAAGATTTAAATAATGATAAAGTAATAAATATTGGACAAAACAGAGTAAGTGATCCAGGAGATTTAACAATTATTGGGAATTCCAGCCCACGATATTCATACGGAATAAATCTAGGGGCAAACTGGAACAACTTCTTTCTCACTGGATTTTTCCAAGGAGTTGGGAAACAAGATTGGTGGCCAGGTGGTGAAGCAAGTCACTTTTGGGGGCAATATAATCGGCCGTATAATAAACTTCCAACATGGCACCTTGAAAATGTTTATTCCGAGAGTAATCCTGATGCTTTTCTTCCCCGATACCGCGGTTATATTGCTAATTGGAACCGGGCACTAAACCAAAAGCAAAGCAGATATATTCTTGATGTAGGCTATATCAGGCTAAAAAACATACAACTAGGTTATAATCTACCACCAAACTTAATGCAAAATGTTTCTTTTTTATCTAATGTGAAACTTTATTTATCAGGTGAAAACCTTTGGGCCTGGTCTCCACTTTATAAAACCACAAAAGATTTTGATGTAGAAAATATCGGAGGATCTGACCCTGAGTTAACTTCTGGCAGACATGGGAATGTACTCAATTACCCCATGCTAAAAACTGTATCATTTGGACTTTCAGCAACATTTTAACAATTGATTTAATTAGAAAATTATGAAATATTTAAAAATATTCACAGCGCTTTTTGCATTAATTTTTGCATCGTGTGAGATGCAGGAACTTCCCAAATCTGAAGTTTCAAAAGAGGCCGTTTTCAATACAAAAGCGGGTCTTGAACTATACTCCACTTCGTTTTACAATATTCTTCCTTCTGCACAGAATATCTATTTAGGAGATGACATGTCAGATTATATTGCAAGGAATTCTCTTGACCAATATCTGACCAACAGCTATGGGCCTAATCAAAGCTCAGGCTGGAACTGGTCTAATCTGAGAAATATTAATTTTTTTATTGCCAATATTAAGAATGAAGAAATCGATGCCGAGATCAGGAGGCATTACCTTGGACTGGCACGCTTTTTCAGGGCCTATTTTTATTTTGATAAAGTTAAACGTTTTGGAGATGTACCCTGGATTAGCACAGTACCAAATATCGAGGATGAAGATTTACTCTATGCTGCAAGAGATTCGAGAACCCTGGTCATGGATTCTGTTTTGGCAGATATCAATTATGCTTGTGAAAATATTTCATTAACAAACGATGCCTCGAGCAGCAGGATTACCAAATGGGTTGCCTATGCGTTAAAATCAAGAATCTCTCTGTTCGAGGGAACATTCAGGAAATACCATACAGGTTTAGGATTACAGTCTACGGCAAACTTCTGGCTTGAGCAAGCCACGGAAGCGGCTAAAGAGATTATCGACAATTCAGGCTATGCGTTAAATCAGGCCGGTGGACCCAATTTAGCTTACCGGAGTTTATTTATCAGTGAAAATCCAGTAAATACAGAAATAATGCTAGCTGTAGTAATGAATCAGGAGTTAGGAGTTTTGCATGCAGCGAACTGGAAATACACCAGCCCTACCTTTGGAGTCAAATCGAGTTTGACCAGAACTTTTATTAATACTTATTTAAATAGAGACGGAACACCTTTTACCTCAACTCCCGGATATAAAACCATGACTTTCCCGGAAGAAGTAAAAAACAGGGACCTGCGCTTGAAACAAACCATCCGTCTTGGTGATTATCAAAGAATCAATGGTGGCCAGCAAATCCCAGCGCCTCCAACTTTTGGATATTCATTAACAGGCTACATGCCCATCAAATGGTGCCTTGATGATACCTATTATGATTTAAGAGATTATAATAACAATTCTGTATCTATTTTCAGATATGCTGAAATATTGCTTAACTATGCCGAGGCCAAAGCCGAATTAGGAACACTTACCGATTCAGACTGGGCAAATACCATTGGAGCATTAAGAGCACGAGCGGGTATATCCGGAGGATTAAACCAACTGCCAACCGAAGTGGATGTTTATCTGCAATCAACCTATTTCCCCGAAATAAATGATCCCGTTTTACTGGAAATAAGAAGAGAGAGGGCCATAGAACTGGTAATGGAAGGATTCCGTTTCCACGACCTTATACGCTGGGAAAAAGGTAACTTATTAAAAATGAACTGGAGGGGATTTTATGTACCTGAATTGGATGTCCCAATGGATTTAAATGAGGATGGCATTGATGATGTTATTTTTGTTGAAGAGGTACCCAATCCATTACCCAATGTATCATATGAATTTGTTGCCATTGGGGAAACCATTAACAATGAACCCAACCCACAACGTCTAACAAATGGCACAAGCGGAGAATTAACCTGGTTGGATAACATTCCCAGAATATGGGATGAAAAACGATATTTTTATCCCATCCCTGAACAAGATTATTTAATGAACCCCAATTTGGGTCAAAACCCTGGCTGGGAATAAGGAGCTTTTTAATAACCATACAAAAAATACCAAAACTCTTTATCTAAGGGGAATGGGATTAATCCTATTCCCCTTTTAAATTCAAAATCCTGGTTGTCAGAAACTCCTGAAATAACTGGCTATCTTTGACATATGAAGATTCAACTCAGAAACAAATTTATTGT
>CAYTDH010000350.1:0-5190 GCA_964436325.1 uncultured Tangfeifania sp. | reverse complement strand
CTGCTTCTTTCAGGAGCTCAATGGTTTCCTGATACTCCTCCCGGGAGCATTCTCCATGCAGGTATTGTGCTATAAGTTCTGTTATCTTGCCTGATTGACTCATTTTATTAATCCTATTGCCATGTCCGTGTCTTCTTCTTTTCAACAGTTCTTCCCCTTTTCAAATACCAATAACTCTATTTCTGCCGTTAAATTCCCCTGCAGAATCGAAACCTCAACTCTCCGGAAAAAACACATTGTTTATCGATGCTTCTTATAGTAATACGGACGGGCTCAAAAAAACCCTGAAGCAGAATTTGATTTTTTTTTAATAAAAAAGATAAAACAGCAACAACAAAGGTAAGGAGCCGTCTGTCAGTTTTTCCCGGAGGAACTTCCTGGCAAGGGAAAGATGGGTTTCTACTGTTTTTACAGTTATGTTGAGCCGGCGGGCAATTTCTTTTTGAGACAGGTTTTTTTCCTGGCTGAGCAGGTAAATCTCTTTGCGGCGGGGAGGCAATTCATCCATAAGACTCTGAATTTGCGATTGCAAGAGATGAAAATCCACCTCCTTTTGGCCGGAATCGTGATCGAAATGAAAGTTCTTCTCCAAAAATTCGAGGTAATTTTTATCGTTCAGCCGTTTTCGGAGATGGTCAACAATAATGTTGTAAGAAACGGTAAAAAGAAACGATTTGAAGGTCCGGTTTTCGGCAATCGTCTCCCTTTTTTTCCATACACGCAAGAAGGTTTCCTGCACAATGTCGCGGGCATCCTCCCGATTCTTTAAAAGCATCAGGGCAAATCCGTATAAACGGTTGCTGTACTTTTCGTAGATGGCATCAAAAGCCTGAACTTTTCCTTTGCGAAATTCAGCAATCAGCAGTTTATCGGTATCCGTTTTTCTGTTTTTTTCCACTAATTTAGGTTTGGTTTAAAAATAGGGTTTGAGATTTTTAAACGTCAAACAAATGTATAAAATTCTTTAAAAACTTCCTACTGCTCCCCACTTTTATCCTTAATCTGTTGGAATGGGACAGTTCCAGATACAGGGAGGGCATCAGAACCAATGGCATTTCCCTTCAGCTCAAAAAAATCCCTTATACCTCAACACTCCAGTCCCCTCTGTACCTGTAGCTTTTGAGGCGGTTGGCCGTGCGACTGTTAAATTGCTCTTCCACCGGGTTCCAGGAAAGCCGCTTGCCGACCTGCTCTGCAATAATGGCCATACTGCAGATGGTAGCCGAACGATGTCCGACTTCCGGATGGCAGATGGGCTGGTTCCGGGTCCGCATGCAATTTATCCAATCTTTATAGTGATTGTCCGATTCATAAACAAACCCATTCCGCTCTTTTAATTCCACCCCTTCCAGTTGTTCACAGGTTTTCATCCACCATCTTCCGGCGGCCACCCATCCCTCGGTGCCTTCAACCAGAATGGACATGCCTCCCATGCCAAAATCCTCCTTCTTCATAACCACCCCGTTTTCATAATGAAATGTGAGGGTTTCGGCGCCGTCTATACCGGCAGGGATCACCTCAACAGGTCCGGACGCATCCATACCCAGTCCCCACTGAGCTATATCATACATATGCGCCCCCAGGTCAGCGATTCCGCCACCGCCCCACTCCCGGAAGTACCTCCATCCCGGAAAGTTCCTGACGGAAACATCGGGCAACAACAATTCGGTGTAGTCGTAATATTCCGATGGTCCCATCCACATGTCCCAATCCATGTATTCGGGAGGTTCCACCGTTTCCTGGTTGAAAGGAATGGGGTATTTGGGACTGCTTTGCTCCTTTACTGCTTTAACCTCTCCGATATATCCATTGCGGACATAATTCACCGCATCCCTGAAAGCCTTATGCGAGCGCTGCTGACTTCCTACCTGCACAATCCGGCCATATTTCTCAGCGGCTTTTATGACCTGGCGGCCTTCATGGATGGTATGGGTGACCGGCTTTTCGCAATAAACATCTTTACCGGCTTTGATGGCCATCACCGTAATAATGGCATGCCAGTGATCGGGCGTGGCTACAATGACCCCGTCGATATCACTTCTTTCAAGCAGTTCCCTGAAATCTTTATATATATCGCATGCCTTCGCATTTGGACCATTATGATTATTGACCATGGAGGCAGCCCGCTCGTTTCTCTTATCGTCGATGTCGGAGACAGCCACTGTTTTTACGCCCTCAATATTTTTAAAGGCATCGAAAAGCTGGGTAAAACGCATTCCCAGACCGATAAACCCCAGGTTGATGGTATCGTTGGGTCCCGGAACGCTCATCTTTTTTACCGGTTTGTTTTTGGATTTACAGGAATAGATGGTTATCCCGGCAAGGCCTGCGGCTGTTGCAAGGGTTGATTTTTTAATGAAGTCTCTTCTTTCCATGGGTGCTATTTCAGTTTTTTACTTTTATTGGTTCATAAATAATTGAATATCTTGTTTCCTTTTCCGTGGGGTAACCTCCAGCCTGGTGATTTCACCCTTTTCGAGACTTGCCTCTATGACGGTGTTCCCGGGAGCATGCATTTTAAAATTTACATCCCATTCTTTAGGCCATGCCGGAAAAAGGTAAATTTCATCTCTGTCGTATTGCACCAGCATTCGCTGCAGAGCAGTCATGGCCACGGAGCCATGGCACTGGTCGGGAGTCCAGTCGTAATTGGGCCCCCACATGGTGGGGAACCGGTAAGCAGTGGTGCCGGCATTGAAATTCTCAGCTGTTAACCGGGCGGCCTCTCCGGCTAATCCAAGTTGGGCAGCTTTAATGGCATTTTGCTGCCATCCTCCTGTCTGTTTGATCAAACGGTTTTCAAACGTTCTTCTGGCCATTTCAAGCTCTTCTTTGCCTACACCAAACCTCCGGTAAGGGAAAATGGCATAAAGTTCCGGGTTTTCAATATTTTGCTTTCCACTGTATTCATGGGCCGGGGCAAGCACCTGTTCACCGTCCATCTCCTGCATGGGGATTTCCGGCAACTCAGTGATCAAGCGCGCATACTTTTCGCGCTGCGATTGGGACAAGACAGTTTCGGGCAACCTCAGAAGTTCGCGGCAAACTTTTTCGATTCCGACAATTTCAGGCAGGGGATTTACAGCGGTATTATACGTTTCAAGGGCCATGGCCGGGTCAAACAGGATTTTCCCATTTTGGTCCCGCTCCCAGTGCCGGTCAAAAAATGTGATCACTTCCTGAACGACAGGAAGGATGGTCTGCTGAAGCGTTTTTTCATCCTGCGTAAACGAATAATAATCGAGCATCATCAGTGAAAGTTCCAGTCCACTCTGCCAGTAATGCCGGATATACCGGTTTTGAGTCATTCCCAAAGGCAGTTCCGACCGGTCGCGGCCGTAATTGGCATCGGTGTAGGTGCCCCAGAAATACATTGTTTCGGGGAAGAAAGCTCCCGGGTGGTCGTAATACGTTTGGGTGGCCAGCTTACGGAGGGGTAGTGCCTCCCGGTACATTTCAAAAAGGGGAAGCATCAGGTCAAAATCGCCGGCCGCAAGCATCGACCAGTAGGGCAGCCGGGTGTTTTGCCACCAGTAAGGGCCGCCCCATTGCCGGTAATCGGCATCGAAGCCATGATACTTGCCTTCCAGGTTGTAGGTATCAACGGTAAATATGGAGCCGTTAAATTTGATGGGGGCATTTCCGCGTCCGGAGCAGGCATTCATGTACCGTTGCAGGGCATATCCCCGGTTGACATGGAAAACCTTCTCCTTTTCCTTTTCTTCGCTGGTGGAGACATGAACAGCACTCCGGTTCCAGAAAGCGTGCCACCAGCTTTTGTGTTCTTTAAACCGCTCATCCCGGGATTTTCTATCCGTCTGGGATGCGATTTTTCTGATTTGACGGGACCAGTCAGCCATGGTTTCAGTCTGAGCGGTTAACCCAAAAACGGAAACCGAAAACTGGTTGACCGGCTGATCAGTCTCCAAACTGGCCGGGGAAGTTCTCACCAGTTCAGGTGACCGGATAAGGCCGCCAAACGTGCGATGCAAAAGAGGATCCTCATGGCTGTTGGAGATTTCTTGCAGCCCCTGGAGCTTCAGATTGTCTTTCCAGATGCTCCTTTCATTCCGGTGTAACCAAACAATTTCGTCTCCCCCATTTTCCAGGATGGTATCTTTTTCCACAAAAACGACGGGACCACCGGCGCCGTTCAATCCATAGGCCGAATGAATTTCGTCCCCCTTCAGTTCCCTGCGTCGGGTCCGCCAGGGTTCGGCAGTAACAGAAACATCAACCGGCGTTTCGCTGTTTATATCCAGCTCCACCACGGGATGGCGGGCGTCTACCCAAATGTTTAGCGCAACCTTTTCCTGCTTCTCCCCTGCCTCAATATGAATTACTCCATTTTTCAGAACCAATTCCTGTAAAAACGGCATTCCCTTTTTGAACGGATTGGGAGATAGTGAAAGCCTGACCTTGCCGATCTTCAGCAGCCGGGCATTTTCACTCCAGGCATCGGTTTTTGAAAGGTAGAACAGTAAATCCCCGTTTTCCTCCACCCAAAGGTTGATTCCCAGGTCGCCGTTTCCGGCGGGCATCGACCCCTGAGAATTGAGGGATGGTTTCTCCCAGGTAACATTGTAAAGATGGAGGTTATCATTCTGTTGCGGATTCGCGCGGACAGAGGCCAGGCAAGGCATAAGGCCCATAACAGCGACAATGATCAAGAGATGGAATGGTCTCATATTTAATATTTTAAGTCGTTTTCTAAATTCCGGGAACAATGGCCCCGTGCTGCATTAACATTTCACGGATGTCTTTCAAATCAATCATTCCGTTTCATGATTCGAAATTTGAAACGAAGATAGAAAACAATCTCAAAAAAATAACCATTGATGGCCGCTTCAATTGAGTGAAGGAAAATTTCCTGACCAAACCTAATAAGAGGATTAAACGCTAAAGCTCACCAAAAAGCAGCCAGCCACCCCACCGGGCTAAAGCGCCGGTGTAAAAAAAGAAACTGATTTTAAGGTAAACTATTGAAATGGATTATAAAATTGGAAAAGTTGATCTTGTCCACCGTAGGTTCACCGAAGGGGGACTTGCCCTCAGAAGGTTTTTCGAAGGTGTGTCTGACCACCGAAGATTTGCCGCAGGGGGGGCTATCCTCCGAAGGTTCACCGAAGGTGGGTTCCACCGACTTTGTCAGGACCTGCCGGACGCTGACAAGTCTCCTTCGGTTGAATT
>CAYTDH010000349.1:0-5197 GCA_964436325.1 uncultured Tangfeifania sp. | reverse complement strand
GAAACAACCCAATACCCATCAGGGGAGTTTAAAGAAGAATTAGAAAAACGAAATATTGAGCCACCACATATCAAACCAAGATTAAGACTGGAACGACCAAAACAACCATTTACAGATGAAGAATTGAAAATAATTGAAGACCTGGAATCTAAATTAAACTCCATAGGTGATGCTTTTATTGACCGACTTAACACAAAACAAACCTTCATGGAGTATGTTAACGAAGTATCGACCATACTTAATTCTTATATCTCATAAATCAACTACCTATAATTCAAATTTACAAGGGGAAAAGTCAATATCGTTACATTTTTACACTGTAATTGCAAAATAAGGGAAAATGCAGCGATATTTACACTTAAAATCATTTGTTTATTCAGGTTTCACCTGTGTTTGAGATACCATTGAATTTTCGTGCCAGGGGGTGTAAGAGAAAATATTACAAAATTACTCTAATGTATAGGGTAGATGAGCAAAGAAAAAGTGTTGCAGAGTCTTTATCTAATATAGTGATTAAAATAAAAATGCCGCCATATAAGATAAACACTAAGAAATAATAAAAGAAAATAATAAAACTATAATAAACCAATATGTAAGTAAACATAAGAGAGAACCATTGAACATAATCAACCATTATTGATATTACCCCATCATTGCCATTTTTTTACCCCATCACTGCCATTTCCGATTGACCTCGATGTACTCACCAGAGGCATTCAATTTTTTGTAACGATTATACGGTTTCAGCATGGCTCATACGTTGATATTGCTGGATTTGCGGTGCATTACATGGAGGGTTACAAATTACTAATTGTTAGTGGTGAGTTGGGCATTGGATTACAGTTTGAGTGTAATTACTCACCAGAAAGGGGTGGTTTGGGGAGCAGTTTGGAGGGCGTTTTGAGTGTAGAGTTACCCAGGAATTTGGATGAGATCACCATTTTTAAGCTCATTTTTGCTTTAGGATAAAAAAGTCTTTAAAACCCCCTTATGGTGAGTTGCAAAACGAGGCTCAGAAGTGGTTGTTATTGTTGGATTTTAATTTTTATTTTCAGAGGGTATGGTTTTTGCAGTATTGGGAAGAAAAACTGGTTTTTAGAGCGTTAGAGGGTGGGTGATTTGGGGTTATTTGTTAAGTTAGAGAATTAGTGGGAGAGTTAGTGGTGAGTGGGCAGGAATTTGATTAGAGTTGAGTTGACGAGGGCGGTTTTATTTTGGGGCGAGTATGGCACAGTTTTGTACTGGTGAGTTATAAGAAAGATAGCCGAAGGCTCACATTATGTTTTAGTGGTGAGTAAAGATGAGTTGCTTTTGGGTTGGGTTTTAAAGTTTTATTGGTGAGTGCGGCGAGGTGATTTTTAGTTGATTTTGTTTGTTGGGCACTTTTTTAATGGTTATTCAATCGCACATTGAAGTCGTTTAACCAGGGGTATTTGATGTCGATTTGGTATTTGAGGTATCTTTGCTCCGCAAGTGTTGATATACAAGGGTTTGCGGAGGTGTTTTTTTTGAGTTTCTTTAAAATATGATATTTTGGTTTATTTATTGACAAAAGGATTTTTATTTGGTATTAATTGGTTGAAGTAAGTTGGCAGGAGTTTTTCTGCAATTGATTGCAGATTTAAGAAGGAGATAATTATGGGTCACGAGAAGGTCAGACAGAATAGAGAGGTTTCAAGGCAGAAAATAATAGATAGTATATCTCATATCATGGATTTAAAACAAGAAAATATGTATACAGAAGATATGAGAAATTCATTGAGGGATCTGAGAAGAAATGTTTGGGTACATATAATATCCGTACAAGATAAAGAAGCTCCTGGTGGATCTCATTCTGAATATTTCAGTGAAGAACAATTAAATAATGACTTTGAAGAGCTACATAGATGTGGGGAATGCTTAAAGATTGGAAGCGAAAACTTGAGAATAAAAGCTCTTTTGGAAATTTCTGAGCTTTCCATTAATTTACAGATAGGTGTTGGCTCCACAACATTTCTTAAAAGTTTGGGAGAGAGACCATCAGATGTGTTTAAATGGAAAAGTTATTTTAAACAGATGGGGGTTGTTATAGAATAATGAGTGTTTACAAGCTGGTTGTCGGTCACGATTACAATATGTATGCAGGCACAAGTAATTTATATGGAAGCATTTTGTACCAAGCCGACAATCTTGATGATGTTTATGAAGCATATTTGGAGTTTTTACCAAAGATGGAGTATAAACTTGATGTTTTTTGTGGATTATCACGTATTGACATTAAAAATTACCCATGGTTTGGGGAAAGAACCATACCATATGCTGGAAAACGCCTAAAAACGTCTAAAAATGTCTAAAATAATGTCTAAAAATGTCTAAAAATTTAGATTTGGGGGATTTTTGCTAGAAATAGTGGCGATAAAAGTGATTTTTTTCTTTTCAGGAGTTACCTTGACCTACTCACCACTGGCACAACCTTTATACAGAGAGATTTAATTTTGAGTTAGCCGTCACCTATCGCTATTCACCAGAAGGGCAAGTATTAGAGTGAGCGATTTTTGTTTGCAGTTGAGTTGAACAGGGCGGTTTTTTGATGAACCAACCTTAAACTGTCAACTCACCAGTAAGAATGAAGTTGAAGATAGAGATTTAATTTTGAGTTAGTCGCCACCTATCTCAACTCACCAGTGATACAAGTGTTGCAGCAAGAGGTTTTTGTTTACAGTTGGGTTGAACAGAGCGGTTTTTTTCCAGAGTAAGGTTGAACTAAGAGGTTTTTTTTACCAGGGTGAGATTGAACTATCGCAACTCACCAGAAGACCAAGTGTTGGGGTAGGAGGTTTTTGTTTGGAGTAGAACTCAACTATCTTTTTTACTGGTGAGCTATACGAAAAACTCTAAACCAGGGTGGGGTAATCGTAGTGGTGAGTTGCTGAAGACGGGTTGAGAGCACATTAACTGGTGAGTTAAAGTATTAATCTTGTAGTTGAAGCAATAGATCATAGTGGTGAGTTGCAGAGAGTTACTTTGCAACTGAAAAGTGGTGGGCAGAGTTTAATTGTTTTTCTGCAACCGATTGCAGAATTTACTTGACGAAAAATAGAATATGAGCAATAATATATTGTTGTTTGATCGTTTTTTGATAAGTGATTAAAAAAAAGGTTGTCATAAATAATGGCAGTTAAAGGAGAGTAGAAATGGGAAATACATTAACCATTGCAGATTATGAAAAGTTTATGGATTTAATAAAAGGTGTGTCCAGGTTGGTTGTGGTACCAAGAGGTTTTGCGGAAAACCAAAATGAAGGTTCTGTAATAAACGTGGAGTGTTTTGTGTCGTTTAAGGATCAACTTGGCGGAGAATACAAGTACATAGAGAGAAGAATCAGAAAAATAGTTTTAAAGCCAGTTTCATTTCCTGATCCGAAGTATGAGAATGGTAGATGGTCTATAATTTACTTTGATAAGAAAATAGAGGGTTGAATATGAGTGAAAGAAAATGTGTTGATGTATTGGGTACGGAAGAATGCGATTGTAAAGATGCTGACAGGATTGCTTGTTGGTTTCTTATTGCTTTTAAAGACAATAGTTACAAGAGCAGGACAAGAGAGCGTGAAAAATACACCTGTTCTCAATTAAAAGAGCAATTCAAGCAAATAGACGAAGATGTATCATCACTTTTTAGATCGAGAGAGCGTCAGGAAGCCTAGAACGCCAAAAACTTGAAAAATACAGGTTTAGAGGGTGTGACAGTGGGAGAAATGTCAAAATTTACAGATTTAATTTTTGTTTGACTGGTGAGTAATCATTATAAGTCCATACGAGGGTGTGGCAGAGTCAGTGGTGAGTTGCCGAAGAGCGATTAAGAGGGTTGTAACTGGTGAGTAAAGGTAAAAAACACGAAGTTGAAGGGTGTAAACTTAGTGGTGAGTAACCAGGGAGAAGTTTTCCTGCAATTGATTGCAGATTTCAATTGACGGAAAAAATATTTCAACTACAATTTATTTAAGGTTTTTTTTTCAAAATAAAGGAGTTTTTATGAAAAACATAAGGGAAATCATGGAAGAAACAAAAGAGATTGTAGAGCAAAAAAAAGGGAAGGAATATCAAGTTATTTATCATAAAGAAGACTTTGATGGTTTATGCTCGGCTGCAATTATAGCTCAATATTTTAAAGACCAAGGTATATCAATTGGGAAGGTTGAGTTTTCAGGTTTTTCTTGGGAAGAAAAAGAATATCCTGAGTTTTTAGAAACGAAGGAAACTTATTTGGTTGACCTGACATTTGATAAAGAGAAGATGCTGGAAATAAAAGAGAGGGCACGGGATTTTATATGGATAGACCATCACAAAAAGAAATATCAAGACCTTTATAAAGAGGAGCCACGGTTTAAACATTTTCTTGGTACTCGGCGTGATGATTTATCTGCTTGTGAGATTACTTTTTTTGAATTTCTAAGCGATCCCAGTGATTATGATTCAGTTTATGATATTTCACCTGAATTGCTGGAAAAATATGAGATAGTGTTTTTATTGGGAAGGCAGGATGTCTGGGATCTTTCTAATAAGTTGATTCCATGGCATACAATTAAGAAGTTTCAGTATGGGTTGAGAAGATTTATAGATCCATTAGAAAAATCATCAATTATGTTATTGAGAGAGATTATATTTGACTTTTCAAAGTTGAAAAGAAAAGCTTATATAAAGAGGGTTATTGAGGTTGGTACTGACATTTTATCTTACCAAGAGAATGTTTTTAAAAATGACAGGGAGAATGTTTTAAAGACTGTATTATTGTTGGACGGTAAGAAATTCAATGTAGCTGTTCTCAATTCATCACATAAGGGCTCAATGGTTTTTGGGGATTATTCAAAAAGCAAGGATGTTTTGTTTAATTTCAGGTATTTACCAGCAAAAAACATGTATACATTGAGTTTTTATTCAGAAAAAGACGGTGTAGATATGTCTGGATTAGCAAAATGGCTCGGAGGTGGAGGGCATCCTGGAGCCTCAGGGGCATTAATTACACCTGAGAGGTTCAATAAGGTATTTGGGGATATTTTCAAGAAAAAACCTATTGAAATCAATATCAAAAAGTAGAAAAAAAAGCTGTATTTTCAAGATCTAGAGACCACCACACAGGCTCAATTGTAGAAAACTCACAAAATATAAAACTAGAGAATATGAGAGCAGGGGCGACGCGGGTGGTGCCGTCGTTGGGG
>CAYTDH010000348.1:0-5221 GCA_964436325.1 uncultured Tangfeifania sp. | reverse complement strand
GTCGGGACGCTGGGTAAATGCAACTCCCACCAGCAAACCACCGTTACTTCCGCCATAAATTCCAAGTTTTTCAGGAGATGTGATTTTCTGCTCCATTAAGCTTTCAGCCACAGCATGAAAATCATCGTAAACCCTTTGCCTGTTTTTTTTGAGTCCTGCCTGATGCCACTTGGGGCCAAACTCTCCGCCACCGCGAATATTGGCCAGAACGTAAACGCCTCCTTTTTCAAGCCATCCTGTTCCGGTTAAAGCAGAATAACCGGGAAGCATTGGAATTTCAAACCCTCCGTATGCATAAAGAAGGGTGGGATTTTTACCATTCAGTTGAATTGATTTGGAATGGACTACAAAGTAGGGGATACGGGTGCCGTCTTTGGAAACTGCCTCCATTTGTTCCACCTTAAAGGGAGCGGTCTCAAACCATGATGGCAACGATTTTACGGCAGCAAATTTTCCTGTTTGGGCATTGCCGTGAAAAAGGGTGGAAGGTTCAAGAAAATTTTCGAAATAAAAAAAGTAACTGTGGCTGAATTCATCGGCGGCTCCAAGTGAAATCGTACCCAAATCGGGGGCATTTACTTTTTCCTTTTTCCAGTCTCCGTCGAAGGAATATTGGTAGAGCTCATTTTTTACATTTACCAGCATATTCACCAGCAAATGATTTTGGGTGTTTGAAATTCCTGAAATGGCAGACCGCTCTCCGGGCTCCACCACCAATTGAAAGTTCTTTTTCCCCTCTGTCAGATTGTTGTAATCAATGCTGATAACCGCCCCCTGTGAAAAGGTTTGATTATTGACTTTCCAATCCGATTTTAGCTGAAAAATGACCTGTCCGTTAAAAATGGTAGTTAATTCAATATCTTCGGGCAATTCCGGTTCAATAAGTTCATTATCTTCAATGAAAGCATAGGAGCCTGAATAGAAGGAAGTACGCCTGGTAATCAGTTGGTATATTTTGTCCTTTGCAGGTATGGTATATCCCCATATTCCCATGTCGTCCTCTTTTCCGCTAAAAACTTCCCGGGCTTCTTTTAAAGGGGTTCCCCTCTTCCATATTTTTACCTGGCGCGGATACCCGGAAGTGGTAATCCCTTCACCGAAATCTGTAGATACCATCAGGGTGTTTAAGTCAATCCAGTTTGCACTTCCCTTTGCTTCAGGAATGTGGAAACCTTCCTCTGGAAATGATTTGGTGTTTACATCAAATTCTTTGATAACTACAGCATCGCCTCCTCCTTTGGAAAGGCTTACCAGGAAGCGGTTATAATAGGGAAATAATCCGGTAGCTCCTTTAAATACCCACTGGATACCGTCCTTTTCAGAAAGTTTATCCATATCCAGGAGGATTTCCCATTGAGGAGCCTTCCGAAGGTAGCTTTCCCGGGTTGTTCTTCTCCAAACTCCCCGGGGATTTTGTTGATCCTGCCAGAAATTATAAATATAATCTCCATAAAAAGAAGGCGAGGCAATCCGGTCAGTGGAGTTTAAAATCTCCAGATTTTTTTCGTAGGTATTTTGATAATCTTCCTGAGCCTTCAGGGCTTTCAGTGATTTTTTATTCCACTGCTCCACCCATTCCAGAGATTTTTTGCCGTCTACATTCTCAAGCCACTGCCAGGGATCTTCTGTTTGTGCGAAATTTGGTTGAACCATTGTTCCAATCATTGCAATAAGTATCAGATATTTTTTCATTTTTTGTACGATTAATAATTTTAAGTGGTAAAAATAATAAAGACGAGAACAATCGAAATGATTTATTCCACTGTTTTTACCTCGTTTTATCCTTTTCGCATACATCTCCGGAAGCATTTCCCTATGTATTTTTATCGCCTTGTGAAAAATTGTCGGTGTTATTTAAAAAAAAGTCCCATTCCCATTTCTAAAGAACCGATAATTCCATATTTTCGTACCCTTTACTGAAGGACAATTCTTAAATGACTATAAGAAAACCAAAGGAATTGTATTCAGATAGAATTAAACTATGGCAACACTACTTTTATTTTTTACTTTATCTATTTTTATATCATTCTTTTGCTCCATGTGGGAAGCAGTAATATTAAGCGTTACTCCTTCCTACATCAGCAGAATGGAAAGTGATAAGCCCCATATCGGACATATGCTCAACAGGCTGAAAGAGGACATCGACAGGCCTCTTTCAGCGATTCTGACGCTGAATACTTTTGCACATACAGTTGGAGCTTTGGGAGTTGGCGTTCAGGCAGGAAAACTTTTTGGAACCCATCAGATTGATTTATTGATCTTTGAAGCGACTTATGAATCTCTTATCGCAGGAGGGATGACCCTGGCTATTCTGGTTCTTTCGGAAATTATTCCCAAAACGCTCGGCGCCAATTTCTGGAAGCAACTAACTCCTTTTACAGTTCGTTCGCTTCGGGTGCTTTTGTTTGTGCTTGCCCCTTTCGTATGGTTAAGCAAATGGATTACGCGATTGGTAAAAACAGAAAAAGGAAGAAGCGTATTTAGCCGTGCCGATTTTGCTGCCATGGCAGATGCCGGTCTGAAAAGCGGGGCCCTCGATCGCGAGGAAAAGTCGATCATTCAAAATTTACTTCGGCTCGAGAACCTAAAGGTGAGGGACATCATGACCCCGCGATCGGTCATTGTAATGGTTGACCAGGATTTGCCCATGAAGGAGATTTATGCCGATATTAATCCAATGGTTTTTTCCAGAATCCCCATATACCATGAACATCCGGACAATATCACCGGAGTAATTCTGAAAGATAATATTCTTGAAAAACTGGCCCAGGATCAGGATTTGGTGAAGGCTTCCGAGATCAAACGCGACATCCTTTTCGTTGAGGATAATTTTACGGTAGCCAAACTGATGGATACATTAATCCTCAACAGGGAACACCTGGCCATGGTTGTAGATGAATTTGGAAGTATTGTTGGTCTGGTTTCAATGGAAGATTTGTTTGAAACCCTGCTTGGGCTTGAAATTGTTGACGAAACCGATAAAGTGGAAGATTTGCAGAAACTGGCCCTTGAAAAGTGGAAAAAGAGAAATAAAAAACAACGCCTGGAGCCTGAATAAACTTTTATTCCTCGGGAAGGATAAGCGAATGGTTCACTTGTCTTGATTAAAAAATGAATTTTTCTTTAAATCGAACGAAGAAAAAAATAATCCCCACGGTTCCCGTTTAAAAACTTCTATTTTTGATTTTTGTAGGTGAAGCGAACCCAAAAAAGCGGGCTTTTTTCGAACCGCTTCGTATACAACAATGGAATAGTTAAAAATTAAGGTAAAATTTTAATCCAATAATAGTTATGAATATTAGTGCTTTGCAAAAAGAAAGAGCCAAGTATCAGCCTAAGCTTCCCAAGTCGCTCCGGGGAGCAGTGAAACTCGTTGAAGGTGACAAGACCGAATCTGTTGCGAATCAGGAAGAGATCAAAGAATTATTTCCCAACACCTATGGAATGCCTGTTGTTACTTTCGAAGAAGGAGAAGAAATCCAAAAAAATGACCCCGTAAATGTTGGGGTTATTTTATCGGGGGGACAAGCTCCCGGGGGACATAATGTGATTTCCGGAATTTTTGACGGAATCAAGAAAATTAATTCTCAGAGTAAACTTTTTGGTTTTTTAGGCGGCCCCGGAGGTCTCGTCGATCATAAATACATCGAAATTACAGAAGATTTTATTGAAGAATACCGGAACACCGGAGGTTTTGACATTATTGGCTCGGGCCGTACAAAGCTTGAGGAAGAGTGGCAGTTTGACAAGGGAATGGATATTGCCCGGGACTTAAATTTGAATGCACTGGTCATTATTGGAGGAGATGATTCCAACACCAATGCCTGTGTGCTTGCCGAGTATTATGAGCAAAAAAATTCAGGAGTACAGGTAATTGGTTGTCCGAAAACCATTGATGGTGACCTGAAAAATGAAATGATTGAAACCTCTTTTGGTTTTGATACTGCTACAAAGGTCTACTCAGAACTGATTGGAAATATTCAGCGCGATGCCAATTCGGCTAAAAAATACTGGCATTTTATTAAACTGATGGGACGTTCTGCTTCCCACATTGGATTAGAATGTGCCCTTAAGACTCAACCCAATATTACGCTTATCTCTGAGGAAGTGGCTGAAAAGAAGCAAACCCTGAATGAGATTGTGGATTATATTGTCAATGTGGTTGTCAAGCGTTCTGAAAATGGTGATAATTTTGGGGTGGCGCTCATTCCTGAAGGATTGGTGGAATTTATTCCGGAAATGAAAAAGTTGATTGCCGAGTTGAATGATCTTCTGGCCGAAGGAACGGAAACCGGAAAAGAGTTTAAAATGTTGAAGAAATCACATCGCGCCGAATGGGTTGCTTCTCATTTGACGAATGACTCCTCAAGTCTTTTTAAGTCACTTCCTTCTGGTATTGCCAATCAGTTAACCCTTGACCGGGATCCCCACGGAAACGTGCAGGTTTCCTTAATTGAAACAGAAAAACTC
The DNA here is from genome assembly GCA_964436325.1 of uncultured Tangfeifania sp. Taxonomy (GTDB): domain Bacteria; phylum Bacteroidota; class Bacteroidia; order Bacteroidales; family Prolixibacteraceae; genus Tangfeifania. The sequence goes on along the minus strand of CAYTDH010000348.1, from coordinate 751 downwards.
CTGGGCGAAATGGTCAAACTCAAGTTGGAGGAAATGAAATCCAGGGGAAAATTTACCGGAAAATTTGCCACACAATACCACTTTTTTGGATATGAAGGCCGTTGTGCAGCTCCTTCCAATTTTGATGCAGATTATTGTTATTCCCTGGGTTTTACCGCCTCATTCCTGATTTCTGAAGGTAAAACAGGATATATGTCTTCCGTCAGGAACCTTACTGCTCCTGCAGATGAGTGGATAGCTGGTGGTATCCCTGTAACTGCCATGATGAATATGGAAAAGCGCCATGGTCATATGAAACCGGTAATTCAAAAAGCACTTGTTGAGCTTGACGGAGCTCCTTATATACATTTTATTTCAAAACGCGGGGAATGGGCTCATGGAACCCATTACATTTATCCCGGACCTATACAGTATTTCGGACCACCCGCCGTTTGCGACCAACCAACAGAAACGTTAAAGCAGGAGAAAAATAAATAAGACATATTTTGTTGAGGGGAAGACCGCCTGATTTTGCTTGTTGCTGGTTGCTTGTTGCTTGATGCTTGTTGCTTGTTTGCGGGGTATTTGGATTCGCTTCGCTCGGAGGGGTTGCTTGTTTGTCCGGTAGCCGGAGGATTGCTTATTAGAATTGTTTTCATTGTTCTCCTGGTTGTCTTTGTTGTTGGGGAAAGAGTCGTTTCGCTGCCAATGACTGATTTTTATAAAAGCATCATAATGAATATATTAATAAAGCCCTGATTCTGGTGTCATT
>CAYTDH010000347.1:0-5238 GCA_964436325.1 uncultured Tangfeifania sp. | reverse complement strand
ATGATTGTGCAAACAAAAAAATTAAAACAAATGAAACGACTTTTTTTTCTAATAATCCCTTTTCTTTTCTCACTCCAATCCGGAGCACAAACGCCTTATGCTGTAAAAGGATTGTGTATTGCAGCTCCCTCACCCAACGGGGTGGATGATTTTGCTGATTTTATTGATAATGAACTGGCCCCGGCGGGATTGAACCTGCTTATTCTACGGGTGGACTATAACTACGAATACAAATCAAGACCCGAACTGAGAGGAGATAACCCCCTTAAAAGAAGGGATGTAAAAAAACTCGTGGATGTATGCCATGAGAATAACATCCGGCTCATTCCGCAAATCAACCTTTTCGGGCATCAGTCCTGGCATGGCAAAGCTGGCAAACTGCTTGAAGTTTACCCGGAATTTGATGAGACTCCTGATGTTGAGCTTCCCGAAGAATATGAGTGGCCCAATCCCGATGGATTGTATTGTAAAAGCTACTGCCCCCTTCATCCTGAAGTCCATGCCGTAGTGTTTGATTTAGTAGATGAAATCGTGGAGGTTTTTGAAACCGATGCCTTCCATGCAGGGCTCGACGAAGTTTTTTACATTGGCCACGAGCAGTGTCCCCGATGTTATGGAAAAGATAAAGCCGAACTTTTTGCCGGAGAAGTTACCAAAATCAGAAACCATCTCTATAAAACCAACACCGAGCTTTGGATGTGGGGTGACCGGCTTATCGACGGAAAAACAACCGGCATAGGAATCTGGGAAGGCAGTTATAACAACACCCACCGGGCCATTGATCTTATTCCCAAAGACGTGGTGATTTGTGACTGGCATTACGAACGGCCTGATCCGACGGCCGTGCTTTTTGCAGCAAAAGGGCTGGATGTGGTCACCTGCCCCTGGCGAAACCCGGAAGTGGCTGTTCAACAGGAAAAAATGATGCGCACCTTTATCGAAGGAGCATCAGAAGAAATGAAACCACGGTATAAAGGGATGCTCCAAACGGTTTGGGGTTCAGTGGATAGGTTTATGGAAACATATCAGGGAACAGTTGAACCCGAAAAGGCCGATCGGTCGGCGGAATGTTTTAAGGAACTGGTGAACGTGTGGAATCAATAGACCCACGGCAACCAATCCGTTTATTGTTGGTTGTTGTTTAAAATAGTTCTATTTTTGCACCATGCTTTACCACAAAACGTTTAAACATCCGGTTTCATCCACATGGGTGGTATTTATTCACGGAGCCGGCGGAAGCAATGTAATTTGGTTCAGGCAGCTCCGTGAATTCAAAAAACATTTTAATGTTTTACTGGTCGATTTACGCGGACATGGAAAGTCAAAAAAACAATATTCGAAGGAAGAAATTTACAAATTCGATGAAATCGCCCTGGATGTGATCCAAACCATGGATCAACTGGAGATAAAAAAAGCACATTTTGTAGGCATTTCCCTGGGGTGTATCGTTATCAGGGCAATCGATAAACTGGCACCCGGAAGGGCCGAATCCATTATTATGGGAGGCGCCATCATTCAATTCAATGCCAAAATCAAAGCACTGGTTTCGGTAGCTAAACTGATGAATTCCATCCTTCCCTACATGTGGCTCTATAAAATAAATGCCTGGATTCTTATCCCTTCCAAGAAACATACCCACTCCCGAAAACTGTTTATCAGGGAAGCCATGCGACTGGGAGAACGGGAATTCAAAAAATGGCTCCGCATGTCCACTGAAATAAAGGAAAACCTCGGGGAATTTTTGCGGAAAGAAGCCTCTGCTCCGGTTCTCTATTTAATGGGTGAACAAGACCACATGTTTTTGCCCATGGTTTCAAGGCTCGTTAAAGAACACTTTAACTCGCAACTGGAAATCATCAGAAACAGCGGACATGTTTGTAACCTCGATCAACCCGAAATTTTTAACCAGCGCTCTATCCGCTTTATCAAAAGCATTTCGGAATAACCAGACCGCCGGCTGGTTTCCCTGAAAACAAAAAAAAAAATTAATTCCGCCCAAAAGAACACCAACAAAGCTCTATTTTTTGAAAGACAGACAACCTGGGGGGCAAAATCTTTTTCCCTCTTTGGAACCCTGCCTGAATGGCATCCCGGGAAAGGTGGACCTGCCTGGTTATTTGTAGATGAGATTTTCCTGAATTAAATGTACCTTTGCAGAAATCAAAATGAAGAGAAATGCTTCCTGACATTGAAAAGCTGCAACATACCACATCGGGAAATTTTTTTGTGATGGCCGGTCCTTGCGCCATTGAAGGAGAAAAAATGGCTATGGAAATTGCTTCTGCCATCACGGAAATCGCTGCACGACATCATATTCCTTTTATTTTCAAAGGCTCTTACCGCAAGGCCAACCGGTCGCGACTGGATTCCTTTACCGGTATTGGCGATGAAAAGGCACTCAGAATACTGGAAAAAGTGGGCCGAACCTTTCAAATTCCCACGGTCACCGACATCCACTCCGCCGATGAGGCATCGATGGCTGCGGAATTTGTTGATGTTCTTCAGATTCCGGCTTTTTTGTGCAGGCAAACCGATATTTTGGTAGCAGCAGCCCAAACGGGAAAAACAGTCAACATAAAAAAAGGGCAGTTCCTTGCCCCTGAAGCCATGAAATTTGCCGTTGATAAAGTGATAGAGAGCGGCAATGCAAAGGTCATTCTCACAGAGCGGGGCACCACTTTTGGCTACGGCGATCTGGTGGTCGATTACCGTGGAATACCACAAATGCAGAAACTGGGAATACCTGTCGTACTGGACATTACCCACTCACTTCAACAGCCCAACCAGGCCAGTGGCATTACCGGAGGGCGCCCCGAACTCATCGAGACCATTGCCCGGGCTGGGATTGCCGTTGGAGCCGATGGTATTTTCATCGAAACACATCCCGACCCGTCAGCAGCTAAATCAGACGGAGCAAATATGCTAAAGCTTGAACTTCTGGAACCACTATTGGAAAAACTATCTGATTTATATAGACTTGTACAAAAATTTTAATTCCTATGAAAAACAGACGAGCATTTTAAAAGTAAAAAACCTTCAGTGAAAAAACAGGTAAGCCATGGCAATGGCGGCAATAATCCCTGTAAAATCGGCAATTAAGCCGCAAACCACAGCATACCGTGAATTCTTTATGCCCACCGAACCAAAATAGACGGCAAGGATATAGAATGTGGTATCGGTAGCTCCCTGGACGGTACTGGCCACCCTTCCCACAAACGAATCGGCCCCGTGTGTTGACATGGCATCGACCATCATCCCGCGGGCCCCGCTACCGCTGAGGGGTTTCATGAGAGCAGTAGGTAAGGCAGGGGTGAATTCGGTATTGATACCAGCCTGTTGAAACATCCACGAAAACCCCGAGATAAGCCATTCCATGGCACCTGAAGCCCTAAAAACACCGATCGCCACCAAAATAGCCACCAGATAGGGAATAATCTTGACCGCTGTTTTAAACCCGTCTTTGGCACCATCAATGAAAGCCTCATAAACATTCACTCTCCGGATAACGGCCATTAAAATAAAAACAATGATTACGGTAAACAGAATAAAGTTGCTGGCCAGACTTGAAACCTCCGTCACGGTTTCCTTACCCAGCGTTGAAAAATACCAGATAATCGCACCGATAATAAGGGTTAATCCTCCGAGGTAACCAAGCACAACTTTATCGAGAAGGTTAATTTTCTGATATATTGCGACCGATATCAATCCGGCGAGGGTCGAAAAATAGGTAGCCAGCAAGATTGGGATGAAGATATCTGAAGGATTGGCCGCTCCCATCTGCGCCCTGTAAACCATAATACTGATAGGCAGAAGGGTTAGGCCCGACGTATTAAGCACCAGGAACATGATCTGGGCATTCGAAGCCGTTTTCTTATCCGGATTGGTCTGTTGCATCTCTTTCATCGCCTGCAGACCTGTAGGTGTAGCAGCATTATCGAGGTTAAGCATATTGGCTGCAATGTTCATCATGATTGACCCGTAGGCCGGATGAGACCTCCCAAGTTCAGGAAAAAGTTTATTAAAAAAAGGACCAATCAGCCTTGAGAACACATTAACGATACCTCCTTTCTCCCCAATTCGCATCACGCCCATCCAAAGGGTAAGAACTCCTGTCAGTCCCAATGAAATCTCAAACCCTGTTTTGGCCATATCGAAGGTTGCCCCTACCATGTCAGAAAAAACCGCGGTATCTCCAAGAAAAAGGAGTTTTACCAATCCGATAACAAATGCGGCCAGGAAAAAAAATATCCAGATATAGTTTAAAGCCATGCGTAAAAAAGACGCTTTTATCCTCCGAAATAAATGAAAGAGGATTTCAGAATTTATATTTTTCGTTCAAACTCTTTGGCCAGTTCATTGATCTCCTCTACCGTTGGATCTCCTGAAAAGACAGCCAGGCGGTAACGAAATACAGCAGATTCCCCATCATTCAGCACAAAATTCATCTCCTCTTTTCCTTCCGAAAACACCTTTTGTCCCAGCGTATTTGCTGCAAACAACCCATAGCCACGTGCATGCCAGTAAGTTGGATAACCGGGATTTCCGGGATGGTCAAAAATAACCACAGCCACCTGTTCCCCGTCTACAACCCCATAAAGCTTCATCCATTTGGCGCGTGTTCCCCACACTTCACCTCCCTCAACTCCCTCGCTGCTGAGGTAATTGCCGGTTGCCGTATTGTCACCGGATGCATCAATCCGGGTGACATTTCCATGGGAATCGACCACTTCCACTTTTCCGGATGCCGGCAACTCAAGTTCCCGGGTAACCCGGATAGCAAACATTCCCTCTTTATTGTCGGTTAGTTTTACTTTCCCATTCACGGCTTCCAGGACAGTGGTCCGGTCGATTATGCGGGTCTTCCCACGGGCAATAAAGGTGAATTCCGATTTTTCCTCAAGCAGGGTTTCCCCGTCGTTATCTTTCCAGAGAGCTGTCGCAGCAAGTTCTCCCTTTCCTCTGCCGCCTTCGGTTTTCTCAATAAACTGATGATGTATGGTTCCGTACTCACCGGCTTTCTCTTCAGGAATAGCTTCAGAATTATTCCAGAAATCGAGGCCGTTCACATCTCCATAATTCAGCCATATTCCAACATGATGGGGATGATCGGCCCGCTCACCGGCTTTATTTTTAAGGGGGAACTGGCGTGTAATCTCCGCTCCTTCAGCGGAAACAACAGGCCACAGAACCGGTTTTTTAATTGCTTCAGGATAGATATAGGAAGTAAATAAATCACCG
>CAYTDH010000346.1:0-5297 GCA_964436325.1 uncultured Tangfeifania sp. | reverse complement strand
TATTTCATCTGTCATTGCCTCATTATGCCCAAAATTTATTTTTGGGTGCAATCTCAAAATGACACAAAAAATTAAAAAAGTCATGGGCTGTGAAGCGGGAAATCTGTTGCAATGAAGTCAAACACCAAAAATAAATTAAGTTTTTTTTATTATCTATCTATTTATATGATATGTTTTATTTTTCAACCAAAATACTAATATTTAATATTATATACTATTTATATTAGGTTTTTATAACCAATCAAATAAAAACTGTTAGGTTTATAACATTGACATTCCTGGAAATAGGTCCTATCTTTGAATCCAGAATAAACAAAAATATCTCCTTCCATGACAACAGATTATTTTCGGCCTTTAACCGACGAAGAAATAGGACAAATGAGTTACCAGGGCTGTTCGTCCCCCGACTGGAATCTGGTTAAAGTAGCTCCCGATTTCACCCCCGACAACATCGAAAACGTGAAATTCACGGGTCATATCCGGCTAAACAGTTTTCACCATTCAGTGAACCTGGTAGGGGGCATTACCTTTCACACCGGGATTTACAATGCATGGCTTCACAATTGTGAAGTGGGAAAGAATGCATTGATTCACAACGTAAGGGGCTACATTGCCAACTACAGAATAGAGGAGGGAGTGATTATCCACAACATCACCACTCTGGCCGTCGACGGGGAGTCCTCCTTTGGAAACGGGCTGTTGGTGGAGGCCATAAACGAAGACGGCGGCCGGGCCATACCGGTTTACGATTACTTGTCGGCCCACCTGGCTTACATTATGGCTCTTTACCGCCATCACCCGGAGGTTGTTTCAGCCCTGAAAAAGATGATTCTGGCCTATTCTGAGCGGATAAAAAGCAATACCGGCACCATCGGAGCCCGCTCAGCAATTCTGAATTGCAACACACTGCTGAATGTCAAAATGGGCCCCGCAACAACGATCGACGGGGCAAAAAAATTAAAAAACGGCAGCATAAACAGTTCTGCCATTGACCCGGTGGTCATTGGTGAGGGTGTGATCATGGAGGATTTCATTATCTGCTCCGGCACCCGGATTACAGATGCAACGCTTCTTTCAAAATGCTTTGTGGGACAGGGGTGCATTCTCGACAAGCATTACTCCGCCGTTAACTCCCTGTTTTTTGCCAACTGTCAGGGTTTCCACGGTGAAGCATGCTCTGTTTTTGCGGGTCCCTATACGGTTACCCACCATAAATCAACCCTGCTTATTGCGGGCATGTTTTCATTTATGAATGCCGGCAGCGGCTCCAATCAGAGCAATCACCTCTATAAGCTGGGCCCCATCCATCAGGGCATTATTGAACGCGGCGCCAAAACAACGAGCGATTCCTACCTTCTGTGGCCCTCACGCATCGGAGCTTTTTCGCTGGTCATGGGCCGTCATTACAAACACTGCGACACCGCAGATTTTCCGTTTTCCTACCTTATTGAGAGCAAAGACGAAAGCATCCTGGTTCCGGGAATTAACCTGAAAAGCATTGGCACAGTGCGTGACACACAAAAATGGCCCCGCCGGGATAACCGGAAAGATTCCAATCTTCTTGACCTCATTAATTTTAACCTGCTGAGCCCCTATACTGTTCACAAAATGGTGACAGGCAGAAAAAAATTAATGGAACTCCGGCAATCCTCCGGTGAATTTGCCAGCGTTTACAGCCTGGAAAAAATGAAAATTGAAAAGCATGCCCTTGAACGGGGCATAAAGCTTTATGAAATGGCCATCTGGAAATTCCTCGGCAACTCCCTGATTACCCGGCTCATGGATAAAGATTTTTCTTCAGATGCTGAAATCAGGGAAATCCTCAAACCTGATACCCCTCTGGGTAAGGGCTATTGGGTTGATTTATCGGGGCTGATTTGCCCGTTTGAAGCGTTGGACAAATTGCTGAAATCGATCGAAAACAGAGAATTCACTACGTTGGAGGAAGTCAACGCTGCCTTGTTTTCGCTTCATAAAAACTACTACAATTACGAATGGACATGGGCGGCTGAAATGCTGGGCCAATTTTACGGAAAAAACAGAAATGCATTCACGGCAAAAGATGTTATTGCTGTTATTAACCAATGGAAAAACAGCGTTCTGGAGATAGACCGGCTTTTGGTAAAAGATGCCCAAAAAGAATTCTCACTGTCTAAAATGACAGGCTTTGGGGTTGACGGACAAAATGGTGCCCGTGAACGGGATTTCACAGAGGTACGCGGTGCATTCGAAAAAAACGAAACCGTAAAAGCCATTTATGTGCACATGGAAAAAAAAGAAGCCCTCGGAAACGAACTCATTCAGCGACTGAATAAAACAATAAATGCCAAAGTACAGGCGAGTTAAATTTTCCGGGAGTAATCCCCTTTGCATCATCAAAACAAATTTGTGAAATATGTGCGGAATTGTCGGATATATCGGAACAAAAGAGGCGTTTCCTCTTTTAATTAACGGATTAAAAAAACTGGAATACCGGGGATATGACTCTGCAGGTATTGCCCTGGTAAATGGCAGTCTTGAAGTTTTCAAAAAAAGGGGAAAGGTTGCCGACCTGGAAAGTTATGTCCGGAACAAAAATGTTTCAGGGAGAATTGGAATTGGTCATACCCGCTGGGCTACCCACGGGGAGCCAAATGACCAGAATGCCCACCCTCATCAATCCATGAACGGGATTTTTTCAGTAGTTCACAATGGCATCATTGAGAACTATTCCTCCCTGAGAACTGATTTAAAAAAATATGGATTTCAATTTCGCAGTGATACCGATACCGAGGTGCTGGCTAACCTTATGGAATATTGTTATAATCAGAGGGATGAAATCTCACCAGTTCAGGCCATTCAGCTTGCCCTTTCAAAAGTGGTGGGTGCCTACGGAATTGCCGTTTTGTGCAGTTTGGAAAAAGATAAACTTTTTGTGGCGCGAAAGGGAAGCCCTCTTGTCCTGGGACTTGGGGAAAACGAGTATTATGTGGCAAGCGATGCCGCTCCCCTGGCGGAATACACCAACCAGGTGGTCTATTTGAACGATCTCGATATGGCCGTTTTGCAAAAAGACCAGTTCACCCTCAAAAGCATCACAAACAATCCGGTTTCACTCACCGTTTCGCATCTCAATATGAAAATGGGTGAGTTGAGCAAAGGGGAATTCGAACATTTCATGCTCAAGGAAATTTATGAGCAGCCTCAAACAATTGAGGAGACCTTTAAAGGGAGGTTAAAACCGGATTATGATGAAATTGCCCTGGGAGGATTGATGCCCTTTTTCCCCCGGATTGCAGAAGCAAAGCGAATGATCATTGTTGGTTGCGGCACATCGTGGCATGCAGCTTTGATAGCGGAATACCTTCTGGAACAGTATGCACAGATTTCCGTTGAAGTGGAATACGCTTCGGAATTTCGCTACAGGAAACCCGTTTTGGGCAAAAAAGATGTGGTGGTTTTAATCAGTCAAAGCGGCGAAACGGCCGATACGCTGGCTGCCCTCAGGCTGGCCAAAGAAAAGGGAGCCCTGACCCTGGGCATTTGCAATGTGGCAGGCTCTACGCTTTCACGCGAAACAGATGCAGGAGTATACACGCATGCAGGAGTTGAGGTAGGAGTAGCCTCCACCAAGGCATTTACGGCGCAGGTGACTGTACTGACCTTACTGACCCTCAAACTGGCCAAAACCAAAGGCACTCTTTCTGCTGAAGGGTATCGTGAGCTGGTCAGAGAACTGGCAGAAATCCCCGCCAAAGGAAAAATCATGCTGGAAAAGAACAACCAAATAAAGGAAATTGCTCATCATTACCATAAGGCAGCAAATGCCCTTTATCTGGGTCGCGGTCCTCTTTTTCCCGTTGCTTTGGAGGGGGCGCTGAAGCTCAAAGAAATCTCCTATATCCATGCCGAAGGATATGCAGCCGGTGAAATGAAACACGGACCTATTGCGTTGATCGATGAAAATGTGCCCGTAATCGTAATGGCATTAAAGGATGCATGGTATGAGAAAAATATGAGTAACATCCGGGAAGTAAAAGCCCGGAAGGGAAACATCATTGCTATTGCAGATGAAAACGACCGGGAATTAAAAGAGATAGTCAGCCATATCATCGGAATTCCTTCCACCCATCCGGCCCTCACTCCCCTGCTGGCGGTGATTCCCCTTCAATTACTGGCTTATCACATTGCTGTCCTCCGGGATTGTGCCGTCGACCAACCCCGAAACCTGGCCAAGTCGGTTACCGTGGAGTAATTCCCTGAAACCTTCCTATTCCTATATGTTTCCAATTGTGGATAACATTATTAATTGGCGGCTTAAGAATGATCCACAGATATATGCAAAAGATCCACAGATAGACCCAGATGATTCGCAGATATTCACAGATAAAAATTAATCTTCCTCTTCTGTGCACATCTGTGTTCCTATCTGTGTGCATCTGTGGATAAAACTTTATAATCTTGATGGTTAAACCTTCTCGGGTACGGTATAATCTTTGCGATAGTTCCGGGTAAGCATTTTATCGGCATCCGGATCATTGACAAACTTTTCGGCATCGGGATCGAAATTCAGCACTTTTCCCAGACGGTAAGCGATATTGCCCAGGTGGGCCAGTCCGGAAGAGAGGTGTGCGGTTTCAACGGGTCCGTTGAGGATACCGGCATCCTGTTTGCGGGCGGCCTCAATGAAGTTGGCAAAATGTCCATCGGTACCTCCGGCACCGCGTGCCATTCCGGTAGCTTCTTCCTCACCATCGTCTCCTGAAACGCCAGGCTCCCTGTTTCTGCCCAGATAGGTTTTAAACTTGCTGTATCCATCAACTACCAAAATACCCTTTTCGCCGTAGAAAATATTTCCTACGGTAACATCCTGTTCGGTATTGGTACACCATGGGCGCACTTCAAACTGGATAATTTTATCTTCTTCAGGATAATTATATACCGAGGTTAATACTTCAGGCACCTCTTTGGCATCATCCCAAAGGAATTTCCCCCCCATGGAGGTGATTTGAGTGGGCAGGCCCACATCCAGTCCCCACATGCAGAGGTCGGTTTCGTGGATTCCCTGGTTGCCAACATCACCATTGCCATAGTCCCAGTGCCAGTGCCAGTCGTAGTGTACCAGATTCCGGGTAAACGGCCTCATGGGAGCCGGGCCGGTCCAGAGATCGTAATCCAGTCCTTCCGGAACAGGAGAAAACCCTTTATCGCCGATGCTTGGTCTCCACCTGAAAACCAGTCCGCGTGCCATGTATACCCTTCCGATGTACCCATCACGAAGCAACTGAATCGCTTTATTTACCGAGGGTGAGCTCCTC
>CAYTDH010000345.1:0-5321 GCA_964436325.1 uncultured Tangfeifania sp. | reverse complement strand
GCCATGATAAATGCAGTAAAAGAATTTAACGGTGAAAAATAAAAAACCAAACCTGAAATCATGTCTGAGATTATTATTGGAGTCGATTTGGGAGGCACCCGGATAAAAGCCGTCGCGATTGACAGCACCGGAAAAATATTGCATGAGTATTACCATCCCACCCACGAAAGCAAAGATAAAATCTGGAAAGAAGCGGTAAAAAATGCTGTCCGGACCATTTATGAGAAAGTGGAAAAGCATGCGTTGATCGTTGGCATCTCAGCACCGGGACTGCCCAATGCTGACAATTCGGCGATTGGATACATGCCCGGGCGATTGCACGGACTGGAAAATTTTATGTGGTCCGGTTTTTTGGAAACAAAGGCCTTTGTCCTGAATGATGCCGTGGCTGCGATGATGGCCGAAGCAAAGTTTGGTGCCGCAAAAGATAAGAAGAATGTCATCATGCTGACCCTCGGGACCGGTGTAGGGGGCGGTATTCTGATTGATGGCAAACCTTATCAGGGAGCCTTTCAGAAAGCCGGTCACCTGGGCCACTTAACGCTTGACAGCGAGGGTGAACCCGATATTATTGGCATTCCCGGAAGCCTGGAAGACGCCATTGGGAATTGTACGATTGAAAAACGCACAAACGGCAAATTCACCAATACCAGCGATTTAATAAAAGCCCACCGGAGAGGGGACTCCTTTGCCACCAATGTCTGGTTAACCTCGGTCAATAAACTGGCCGTGGCTCTGGCATCGTTAACCAATATTTTATCACCCGAAACCATTATTCTGGGAGGAGGAATAACGGAAGCCAATGAAGATTTGTTTGGATTTCTGAAAGAAATGATGGCAAAATACGAATGGCGCACCGGCGGGAATAGAGCTGAAATTGTAAAAGCCCGGTACGGAGATTTGGCCGGCGCGGTTGGAGCGGCTTGTTTTGCGAAGGAAATGGAGTTTAATGAATAATTAGCGACTGTCTAGAAAGTCCGCTGACTGCGTTACGCTTGCCCTCAAAATGATCATTTACGAATAAGTTAATAACCAATCATTTAGTTTTTTTCAGTGATTTCTAAATTGTTCTCTTATGAAGAAATATCTTACAGCAGTACTTCGACGGATCACCCCTGACCGGAAAATGGTATTACAAAGTGACTGCGTTGGATGCTTATGGCAATGAAAGCCGGTCCTCGCCGGCTATAAAAGTTAATTATATGAACCTTTAAGATGGAAATGATTAGAGAAATATTTAGCATATGAGAAATTTATCTGTCCGTAAGGGCATGATTGGTTTTCAGTCTGAAACAGCAGAAATCTGCTATCGAAACCTTGAAAATAAAGCGTTTGATGAAATTATATCTCACAAAAGATTAATAAATGCAAAATAATCAAACAAAATGAAACTATTCCAACTTTTTATTATAATGCTATTCTTTGGGCAGTCCCTGGGTGCCCAACAGGAATATCATGTAGCAAAAACCGGGCATGGTGCCAATTCCGGCACTATAGAATCGCCTTTTTTAACCATACAAAAAGCTGCTGACGTGGCTCAGCCCGGGGATGTCATAACTGTCTGTGAAGGGATTTACCGCGAGCGGGTGACCCCGACACGGGGGGGTGTCTCAAACCGGAAAAGGATTACTTACCAGACAGCCGAAGGCGAAAAGGTTGTGATTAAAGGTTCTGAAATAGTAAAAGGATGGGAGGAATTTCTCCCAGACGTGTGGAAAGCAACTTTGCCAAATTCTTTCTTCGGAGATTATAATCCGTTTAAAGACATCATAAAAGGTGACTGGTTCCATGACCTTGGAAGAGTCCATCATACCGGAGAAGTATACCTCAATGAAAAATCCTTGTGGGAATCGGCCACCCTTGAAGGGGTGCTTGATCCGAAACGGCAGGAAGACAAATTCGATCCCGAGGGGTCAACCTACACCTGGTACACAGAGAGCGATAATGAGAATACCTACATTTATGCCAATTTCCAGGGGGCTGATCCCAATGAAGAACTGGTTGAAATTAATGTACGTGAGAGCTGCTTTTATCCTGATACCACGGGGATAAATTACATTACTGTCCGGGGGTTTCAAATGATGCAGGCTGCGACTCAATGGGCACCTCCTACTGCCGAACAAATTGGATTAATCGGCACTTTCTGGAGCAAAGGCTGGATTATTGAAGACAATGTAATTCGTAATTCAAAGTGTTCCGGAATTACCCTTGGCAAAGACCGGGCCAGTGGTCATAATGTTTGGATAAAAAATCCGGAACGAGATGGGGCTGTCGTATATAATGAGGTAATTGACAAGGCTGTTGAGTCCGGGTGGTCAAAAGAGACCATCGGGTCACACATTGTACGAAACAATACCATTTCAGAATGCGGACAAACCGGCATTTGCGGAAGTATGGGAGCTATTTTCAGTGTGGTTGAAAACAACAACATATACAATATATGGACCAAGAGGCAGTTTGCCGGCCATGAGATGGCCGGGATTAAATTTCATGCTCCCATTGATATGATTATTAAAGGGAACAGGGTTGTCAATACAGGACGTGGCATTTGGCTTGATTGGATGGTCCAGGGAACACGCGTTACAGGCAATATTCTCTATAATAATGTGACAAATGACTATTATGGAACCGATCTCTATTTTGAAGTAAATCACGGACCATATTTGGTCGATAATAATATTCTGCTTTCGAAACTTGCACTGAGAGATGACTCCAAAGGAGGCGCTTTTGTACACAATCTCATCGGGGGAAGGGTTCAAACTGAAACACATCTGAGAGAAACTCCGTATCATTTGCCGCATTCTACCGAAGTTGTTGGACTTGACACGAATGTGGGGGGTGACAACAGGTACTACAATAATATTTTTATTGGAGGCATTGAGGCTCCCAAATATGACAACTCAGCATTAATTTATTCCGGACTGAAAGCCTATAACCACGCTGAATTGCCAATGTTTGTTGATCGCAATGTTTACTTAAACGGAGCGAATGTTTATCAATTTGAAAAACATTTCCTTGAACTGGATTATGATCCCCGAATCACCATTATTGAGGAGGATAAAAATGTTTTTCTATCAATGAAATTTGACGAGAGGATCATAGAGTTTAAAAATCCATTCATCTACAGTGAATTTCTGGGTAAAGCTATGCTCGCAAATCAAGGGTATGTTAATCCGGATGGATCCTCTCTGAAAATCAGTTCGGATTATTGGGGTGAAAAAAGAAAAAAACGAAATCCTACCGCAGGTCCCTTTGAGAATCCGATTAGTGGACAGGTTAAACTAAAGGTGTGGGGAGATTAAACCAAAGATATTTAGCTGTATAAATGCAGGAAGGCAACAAGTTGACACCAAGATATTGGGGTATAAAATTAATATGTCTTAACAACTGCTTGTCCTACAGGTTTTTATTAGCCCCGACCGGAGAAGTATCGAACTTTTTGCTGGAGGATTTTGAAGCTGTGTTGAAGTTTATGAATGCTAAGATGCAGAAGAAAAAGCTTTCATTAAAGTGAGGTAAAGAAGCAAAGATTCCTACATTCTTAACTTGATTTATGAAGGTCTCATCCCATTGCTGCTTTTTATAGCTTTATTCCCAAATAACTTTTCAGTCTTTCAACCTCCCTCCTGTGCTTTACGGGATTTTGTGATTTCAGTTTGTTTACATTGAGTTGCTTCCACTGAACGGAAGGAAAATTTTTGAAATCACTGTACGCAGATTTTTCCCACTGCGGCTTACCTTCTTCAAATCCGACAAGAAACGTTTTGTCTTCGTTGCTCAACAATGAGTTAATAAAAGCAATGAGTTGTGTCCGGGCGTTTTCATAGTTCTCATAAGTAAAAGGAATATCTGTCATGCCGCGAAACTGGTTTTCCAAAGCATCCTGCTGATTGATTAAACTTGGTGACAGGTTTTCGATGAAAGGTTTGTTGCTTCCCAGTAGTGCAAACATAAATCCACGTTTCAACCTCTCAATATTACCCGTCTCCATATAATTATAATCGAACAGGTCGCGAGGGTGTTGACGGCTGAGGGCTGCTGCAATTTTCCCGCCGTAAAGTTGTTCCAGTGGCACGATTCGCGCTTTGCAGTACATCCCGAATTCTGCCTGCGCTTTATCGCATAACGGCATTTCAATTATCGGCCCGATAATGCCCCGTTTAATCCCATTTACTTCAATCTTAACTGTACTCCGTCCAAGTGTGCATAAAAGTTTATTGGGTACCGGACGGATTTTTACTCCCGAAACTGCCCGCCGGAGTTGCTGACTGATTGCGGCCAGCTTTTTATCGATTTCCGCCAGGCTCTCTTCCCTCAGGGCAAGCGGGATATAGGTCAAATCCACATCAACCGAGTAACGAGGAAGGTTTTTGATGAAGAGGTTTATGGCCGTGCCACCATGAACTGCAAAATCTTCCTCCCGATAGATTACCGGCAATATGCGGAGTAAAAGTCTGACTTGTTCTTCATAGAGCTTATTCATAATTTTTCAGTTCTTCGGGTATTACTATCTGGTATTTGTTATCGTACACGCCATTGGGCACAATTTCCCGTTTACCGCTCCCGGTATCTACATTTTGTAAATTCAGATCGCTGAACCACGCGTGGCCGGCTTTTTCCGCCATATAGAGGAACAAACGTTTCATCTTTACCGATGTATTCTGTTCAAGCAATGCCTGGACCATGCCGGGACGAAGCGCGGTAAGTTGCTCCATCACATAATACAAGTCCATGAGATTATACTGTCTGGGAGAAAGGTTCAGGCATTCCATAAACGCCCGTTCCGGAGTGGAAACCAGAATCTCAAATGCTCCTTGTATCATGGTGGTTATACCGGTATCCGAATTGAAATATTCCGAGGTAACGCATAATAAATCCACGCCCCAATCATGTTTTTTGAGCCATGCAGGAACCCATTCACTTTTGGGGTAACCGATATACACAACCGGTCTTCCCATTGGGACAAAATGTGAATATCCCGCAAGTTCCAATGCAGATAAGCCACCCAAATAAAAGTGTTTACCGGTTTGTTTGTTCAGCGACGATATAGCCCCGTATATTGTCGGTTTCTCACCAGTGCGGGCCATCACACCTGTCCCGACAGGTGTCAGCCATTCTGAATCTCGGTACCGCCGTTGCAGTTCATAAGATATACCATTTTCTTTCATCCACGATGAAAAGAACAAAGCTCCCGAAGGCAGCTTCTGAAGCAATTGGTTTATTTTTGTTGATTTATCTGTATTCATAGTGCAAATATACTCAATAATATAAACCAGCATACTATCTTATCTATTTGCCTTTTTTATGGAGACAAAAAAATT
>CAYTDH010000344.1:0-5348 GCA_964436325.1 uncultured Tangfeifania sp. | reverse complement strand
CAGCAATGCTTCCCGCGGATTGAAGGTCATGGTGTAATTGTTCCCCCAGAGAGAGGGGGTCCATCCCTCCTTCACACTCCGGAACTCACGGACCAGGTTTCCCCGGGAATCAGCAGCCACAAACTGGGGCATGGCATCCATCCGGATGGCATTGTACCCCCTTTCGCGCAATCCTTCCAAAACGCGGTCCCAGTCTTCAAACTCGCCATAACGGTGATGCCGCAATATCCAACTGTAATCCCACATGGCAATGGCCAAAGGTTTTTGAAGTCCGGATACCCGCTGAGCTAAAGTTTTTCTGTTTTCTGAAAAAAACGACAAAGGCTGTGCTCCCAGAGCAGGAGTCAGTAAGGCTGTGGATGCCAGGGAAGTTTTCCGTATAAAATCGCGGCGAGAGAAATGTGAATCCATATTCTGTTTTTGACAGGAAAGATAGGGCTTTTTGAGGAATTACGAATGGATGAATTACGAATTACGAATGGATTTGCCTGGTGGTAAATTAAGGATGAACCGCTAAGGGGGTAAGGCGCGAAGAAAGGAGATGCAGATTTTGATGAAGAGGAATTTTCCACAGATGAACCCAGATGGACACAGATGGACACAGGTTTAAGAAGATGATGAGTATCAAGATTGTGAGATTGAAGACAAATTTTGATGGGTTAAATTCCGTAGGGACTCAAAATTTTGCGTCCAAATTGAATTTAAAATCCAGATGTTGATAATGGGTATGATTTCTTGAGTTTGAAATGAGAATGTGGCTAAAGTCGGGCATTGTTTTTAATTTCGGACCGTCAGCTAAAGCAGACGGGAAAAAAAGCAGACGGGAATAGATTTCTGTGCGTTGGTACAGGAAAAAAGGAATTTTATGAACTTAAATCCTTTAATCCATAATTGAAGGGTAAATGTAAAATTTTTTGGAGATGCTATTCTCTCGTGAAAATTTTAATTGAAAAGAATTCACTCATCCGGAGAGGATGCGACCTGCATACCATGGAAGCACACCACTGCCGGTTGCCGCCGGCCTTTAAAAAAAACATTTTCACCTCTGTCGCCTTAGATATGGGCTTGGAAACAAAAACGAAAAAGTTCCACATAAATTGGAATTATATTCTTACCTTTGTCCCAAAAATTGAAATTATTACGTAGAGACAAATTACTGAAACTAAAAAGAAAAAATCTAGGTAACCAAGAACTTACCAAAGCAATTGATAAGTTAATTGAAGATTTTACAGGCTCAAATTGGAAAAATAAAATGGAACTTATCGAATCGAGGCCTGATGCGGAAAGAGTCCACAGCGATGACATTTTTTTCTTTGACATCAATATTCATAGGACTTTAATTCTTTTTGTATTCAACGAAAAGTATGCTGAAATCCTTTGGGTTGGAAATCACGATGAATATAATTCAACATTCAAAGGAAACAAAAACACAATTGAAACCTGGTTACGAAATCACGGAAAAATTAAATAAAATGGACAGATTAAAAATTGATAATATATTAAAAATTAATGAATTAGATAATGAACTTGAATTCGAACAAGCCACTTCAATTCAAGGAAAATTAAGGTGGATGGTAAAAGAAGATAGCTCTTTGGAACCGGTCCGCGAACATTTATTATTTCTTATTGAAAAATATGAATCCAAGCATTGGAGGAATGAATCAGAAATTACTGAAGAACAAATAAGAGATAGTGATTATGCTGAAAAAATTATCAGTGCAGAAAATTTTTTCATTCAAAAACGAAAAGAATTAATAAAAAGTAAGCTAAGAAAAAATGAATTATCTCAGAAGGATCTGGCCAAACTTTTAGGACACCGGCCAAATTACATGTCAGAACTAATGAATGGCGTCAGACCTTTTTCACGAGATGATATTGTAATTATTCATCGACTATTTGGGATTGATTTCAAGGATTTAATCCCACCATTCCTAAAAAAAGATGTAACCAATCATATAAAAATGACTCTTGAAAAAATAAAAAACAAGAGTGTTAAACTTAGAATGAATGATTTGGAAGCCGTATAAAAGGAAGTGTACACGATGAAGCTATTGGCTGCCAATGCTGCTACAAACAAATTGTTGGGTTTTTACGAATGACAAATTGTTTAATTACGAATAATGGCGGTGCGGTTGAGGAGGGAGGAGGTTGTCGTCGGCGTCGCTCCTAACATTCCGTCGGCTGGAAACCAAACACAGCTAAAAGGTCTCTAAACCGTCGAATACCCAAAGCGACACCGACGGTAGCGTTGCAAAGTGCGGCAACCAGCAACCTCACTCTCCATCCCGAAACAACTTATCCCGGTAGAAAACCCTGTATGCTTTCGGGGTTTTTCCGGTCTTCAGGCGAAACTGGGTGATGAAATAGGAATTCGAATTGAAACCCGAACGGTAGCCTATCTCCTGCACCAAAAGATCCCCCTGGAGCAAAAGCCTGCATGCATTGCCTACCCTGACACGGTTAATAAAATCAACTAAAGAAAAATTGGTTTTTCGCTTAAAATACCGGCAAAAAGCATTGGTCTGCATATTTGCCATAGCGGCAATTTCTTCCAGCCTGATATCTTTTGGGTAATTCACTTCAATAAATGAAATAATCTTTTGCAACTTTTCATCGGACGACGGCAAATAAACAGGAGCAAATCCCTCACTCGCCAGTAAAGTGTAATTCTTCTCCCTGCTGCAGGCATCGAGGATTTCTAAAATGAATATCACCCGGTCAATTCCGCGCCTTTTTAGCAGCTTTTCAAAAAGAGGACGTATTTCCTCTCCGGTCTTTTTGGGAAAGCGAATACCTGATTCCGATCGCTGCAAAAGCTCCCGGAGAAGGATAAATTCGGGCTGTGCCAAAAAAGAGATGCTAAAGAGCTCCGGCTTAAAATGCAGCACAAAGGCCTCCGCCCCGGAACGATTCACCTTCTTGTCGCATATCCAGGTGTGAGGCAGGTTAATCCCCGTTAGATAGAGATCATTCTCCGAATAAGAACTCACATCGTCTCCAATAAGCGATGTACCATAGCTTTTTGTGATCAGAACCAACTCATATTCCTGATGAAAATGCCAGCCTCCGCCAAATAAACTTCCGGTAACACAAGAAGACCGGATTAAATCATTGCTGTCGAAAAACAATTTTTCCTGAGAAGGAAACATCTTCTTTCTGACCATAACTCCACAAAATTTGCGTAAAGAAGCTAAAATAATTAAATAAATGGGTAATTTATCTCAATTTTTGTTCGTAATTTCAGGATAACTTTGAAGTTCAGACAGAACTATTTTTTTATTACAGGTAAGAGGAATCCGTTAAATATAAACTATCAATAATGAAACGAGCATGGCAAAATCTTGCCACAAAAAAGAATCATTATAAAGCGAGTTCCATCGAATGCAAATAAAAATTAACAATTATAATGAGATGAATAAACCAGTCAACAGGCGAAATTTTATCAAAGAGACTGCGGCTATTTCGGCATTTACGATTTTAAATCCGGCAAAAATTTTCGGGACTCAGGTTAATTCTTCGGTCCGAATTGGAATTATTGGTGTTGGAAACCGGGGAATGGGGGTGATTAAGTCAATGTCGGAGAATGCTCATGTTAATATAACAGCAGCGGCTGATTTATTTGAAGACAAGCTGGAAGCAGGGGCCAAAGTTTTGGATTCACTGAATAAAAAAAGAGGTTTTTCGCCAATTCGTCCATCCGGAAAGTTTGTTGGATCAAAAGCCTATCTGCGTCTGCTTGAAAGGGATGATGTAGATGCTGTATTAATTTCGACACCTGCTTATGCCCATCCTGAAATTTTGGAAGCAGCTGTTGCGGCAGGAAAACATGTATATTGTGAAAAGCCCGCCTCAGTAGATGTTGATGGATGTAAACGCATTTTAAAGGTAAGCGAAACCGTTAATGACAACTTGAGTGTTGTCATGGGATTTCAGATTCGTTACGCCACCCCTTATGTGGAAATGGTGAATAGAATACAGCGCGGTGATATCGGAGAAATAATCAGCGCTCAGCTTTATTACTTTTCTTCAGAAGTTCCGATAAAACCAAAGGAAGGAATGTCATTCGACGAGGCCCGTATCCGGAATCATTTCCATTTCAATGAATTATCAGGTGGAATATTGCTGGACCAGGGAATACACATGATAGATGTCTGTAACTGGGCCCTGCAAAGTTATCCGCTGAATGCCACTGGTACCGGAGGCAAAAAAGGCGGTATGGATTTTGGGAATACCTGGACCAACTATCAGATTCTTTATGAATATCCCAACGAGGTAAATGTAACGACGCAATCTACCCAGGTTGGTCCGGCCTTTGGAGATGTGTGCGCCAGGTTTGTCGGAACAACAGGATTTGCCGAAGCCCATTATACCGGTGGAGTTTTTATTAAAGGTAAAAACGATTGGGATTCCGGTATCATTAAGTCAGGAAGTGCCCTGACACCAGAGCAAATAGCTGAAGGAAAATCCCTTTCATCACTTTATGATGCAAACAGGAATAAAGTTAAATCGTTTATCAACAGCATAGAAACGGGCCAATACCTGAATCAACTTCCTGCCGGTTGTGAATCCACATTAAGCGCTTTACTCGGCCGAGAAGCTGCTATCCGGAAGGAATTGGTCACATGGGATGAACTTTATTTCTCATCAGCCAAAATTGATCCCCATTTAAATTTAACCCAGTTTAATAAATAATAATAGTTTTATGAAACGACCATGAATTTTTATTCTTCAAATTCACAAACAAGAAGAATTAAAATTCATCGGGAGTTCCATCGAATACAAATGAAATAAACAATTTTAATGAGATGAAACGAGCATGATAAATTTTTTCACACACAGGCAGATGATTAAAATTCATGCGAGTTCCATCTGTTACCTATGAAATAAACAATTTTAAAAACATGAAATATACATCAAAAGAGCGAGTAAACGCGGCAATGAACATGCAAAAGCCCGACAGGGTACCCTTAATGTGCCAATTCAGTATTGGAAGCATGCTGCATCAGTTAAAACCTGACCCGGTGGAATTTTGGTACGACAAAAATGTTTTTGCCGACGGACTTATTGAATTATGCAAAACCTTCCATTTTGACGGAATATTGGTCAGTCTGCACGGCCATTCCGACAAATGGAAAGAGAAACTGATTAAACGGGAAAAGACAGCCAGCGGAGATATCCAATTAACCTTTGAGGACAGAACAGAACTCCACTCTTTTTCGGATTTACCTTTCGTTACGTTCAACGAAAAAAGGGAAAATCCCGGTATTGATGAAATCGATATTGACAAGGACGTTCCTTCAGTGATTGATTACATTCCGGTTTCGGGCAATCTCTATTTTGACCTGGAT
>CAYTDH010000343.1:0-5361 GCA_964436325.1 uncultured Tangfeifania sp. | reverse complement strand
ATTTTCACATGGCAGACCACACGCATGTGACTACCCAGCAGCATTTTATTCTGGAAGGAGAATACAAAAGTGAAGGCAAAGTTTACCACAAGGGAGATTACCAGGTTTTCGGCGCACATGAAAATCACGGGCCTCTTGAATCGGAAAAAGGGGCTTTGGTGCTGGTTGTCTGGGATCCGTATCAGCCCAAAAATTAAAAACGCCAAGTGAAAAAGGTTTTTTGTTCATGCTGAAAAAGAAGTTTCCCATTCTCATTGGGTGAAAGATATATCATGATCATTTGATCGGTCATTCACTTTTATTTTTTTTGGTGCAAAAAATTGCTGAAGCCCAACGCATATCGAAATTATCGCCAGGAAATGCAGCACCGTTTCTCGATGTATACGAACACGACGAACTCGTGCTCTCTTATGGGATGTGTTATGAATGGCATCGTCACCGAAGAAACTCCGATTTTACGTCACCAAATCAGGAGTTCTGAAATTATCTTAATCTGTGCTCTTCTTTATCCATTTCTTTCCAAAATGGTTCATTTTTTTTATGAATTTCATTGCTTAGTAAAAAAGCTATGGGTTTTGTACGCATATTATTGTCAAGAATAATTTTTAAAACACCAGTTACAGGAATAGCAATCAGAATTCCTGTAATTCCCCAGATAAAACCTCCGATTATGATAGCCGTTAAAGCAAAAAGCGGATTAATCGATACACTGCTTCCTACAATCTTAGGTGTGATAATATTTCCTTCGAGTTGCTGGATAATAAAATACATAACAACCACAGCAGTGGGTTGCCACCAGTTGTCGGCTGTTGCCAAGGAATATAAGAATGGAAGTGTTCCTCCTAATGTCGTGCCAATGTATGGGATAACGGCTAAAAATGCAGCAAGTACACCCCAGAAGATGGCATACCGGATGCCAATTATTAATAGCCCCACGGTATTTAAAACAGCTAATATGGCGATAACTAGAAGCAATCCATATAAATATTTTTGTATAGTTTGCTGGATTTTCCCCAATATTTTTTTTAAAATTTCTTTTTTTTCTTTTGTCGCCTGGATGAGTAGAAATTGGGTGAAACTATGTTGATACCATAAAAAAAAGAAAACAAACAGAATGATTAAGAACAGGTTAAAAAAGAATGTTGTTACCGACGAAATACCTTTTTGGGCAAAAGCCAATGTATTCTCTGCAATTCTAGGAATACTTTCCAATAAATCAAATCCTTTCATGTTAATGTCCACATTTTTTGTCAGATTTGTATTTAACCATTCCAATATTTTTTGTAATCCTTCACTGATTCTTCCGGTTATATTGTCCAAATCATTTACGATTACTGATAGTTGCATGGAAAATAGTGTTATAATAATACCGAGGCCAACAGTAACACTGATTAGCGTAAGCAAAATGGCCAGAATTCTATATTTTAGTAGGCGCTGGAAAGATCGTGAAAGCGGTTGAAGCATAATGGTGAGAAAAATTGAAAATATCAGGGGGGCAAGAAATAATTTTCCCTGTTTCAAGATAACGTAACCCAAAACAATAACGATAAACAAATATGCCAATCGCTGAAAAGAAACCGATTTCTGTGCCATTTCAATCAATTTTTGTAAAGGTAATTAATTTTGGTATATGAATAACACCATTGATTTTACTGAAGCTCATCAATAACAGTTTATCGAACAAAAACGGGCATTACCAAATATAAGGGACCAACTTGACAATGGTTTCTTTTGCCTCACGATCAATTTGATTTTCCGTGGTATTTTGTTTTCAACATTTCCGGCTTTTTAAAATTTTTTCATAACTTTTTTATGATTAATCATGACAAATTTTACTTTCAGTGATTTTTTCCTGTTTTCCCCATTAGTAAAATTTTCATGGAATCCGGATTTTTTAGATTTTTTTAAATTCTTCCGGTGAATAAGTTCGGGAACAAACTGCATAATAGATGAAAGATGAAAGTCGGATGCGCTTAAATTTCACCGATATGCAGTGTGGTAGGGACTGGCGAATTCCGGTTCGCCGATTTTAAAATGCGTGAACCGGAATTCGCGCCACTCTGTCTCAACAAAATATAAAAACAGATGTTGTCTTGCTAAATTTTATTATATTCGTTCATTTAATAAATTATTTTATCAAATAATAAAAAGATGGAGACAACAACAGAACATTACAGGAAGTTAACAGAAATATTGGGCAAACAATATGTTCAGGCAACAATTGAAAGTCCTTTCGATTTTATTCAAATTGCTTCCAAAGGCATCAATGCAAACGTGATTAAAAATTTCCGTGTCTATTTTAATATTTCCAGGGATTCAGCCGCACACATGTTGAATATTTCTGCGCCTACTTTATACCGTTGGATAAAAGTAAATAAAAGCCTGGATCGCAATTACTCCGTACAGTTATTCGAGCTGGCTGATTTATTTTTATTGGGTGCAGAGGTTTTTTCGGGTAAGGAAAATTTTCTCAAATGGCTCGGTTTACCGAATACTGCTTTGGGCGGTATGGAGCCCGGCGAGTTAATTAAAATTCCCGGAGGCGTGGCTAAAGTAAGAGATATCCTTGGCCGTATTGAACATGGTGTTTACAGCTAGTGTATGGTTGTTTACAGGATTACAGGAAGAAAATATGCCGCTGATTTGTCGGGGGCCGGGACGGCAATTTACGGTGGCAGGTGGAACAAAAAAGGAACACCGGTATTATATACAAGTGAAAGTAAAGAATTGGCCCTGATTGAAACCATTGTTCACACCCCTCCAATGTTTGTTCCAAATCTTGATATTCTGGTCATTGAAATACCGGATGTAGTAACAGAAATTGAGATCGGTTCACTTCCCCTGAACTGGTCTGATTATCCTGCCCCCAGCATTCTTTCCGAGATAGCAGAAAAGTGGATAAAAGAAAGTAAAACGATTGCTTTAAAAGTTCCAAGTTGCATTATCCGAAGCTCCCATAACTTTATTTTGAATTGCCGGCATCCTGATTACAAAAACATGGTGAAGGTACAAAAACATAAAAGGTTTAATTTCGATTTGAGATTAACAACTTAAACAATAATAATGAAAAGAATAGAAGTAAAATTATAGATTTTTTTTTATTCCAATGAAAAATCACAATTCATGTGGAGGTAAAATTAAATTAGCTGGCAATAAACTGGCAGAAACAAAAGAGGAGTTACAAGTAAAAATCTTGTAACTCTATGATTATTTGGGTAGAGTATGCCGGAACCGAACCGATGACCTATTGACTGCCAGCCAATAATTACAAAATCAATGGATTCAATTTGTTAAATTTCAACAAAACTTAAATGGGAGTAACCAGAGGAAATTAGTAACTCCTGGCCAAAGAAAGTTGTTAACTCCTACCTATCTCAAAAATTATAATCATCGATTTTTCAGAAAAGCTTGGCAAGAAATGTGCAAGATTGGAAAAATAAAAAAGAGTCACAGAAAACAAATCATGTAACTCTCTCATTTTTAATCTCTAAAAAAGTGGGCCCAGCTGGGCATGATCCAGCGACCCCCTGATTATGAGTATTAAGACCCCAGGTTTCTTTCATTTTCTTTTATTTCTATCTGTATCATATGTATCTGTAAACATGGAGTTTATGTTATATTTTTATTTTATGGAATAGTATCTATTTTGAAACAATTGCTATATTTGTGTGCAAATTGTGTGCAAATATTCGATTTTCTCACATTAGATAAGAGTTTAAATATACCTACTATGTTCAATTATGCAAACAGTGGAGTTACAGTATCTTCAATTTTAGATAATCGTAGGGCAACTAAAGACAATTTATATCCTATTAAAATACGTGTAACATATCAGCGTATCCGTAAATATTATTCGACAGGGAAATATATAACAGCAGAAGAATGGGAAAAAATACCGAATTCGAAGAGTAAGAAGATGCTGTCGATACGATTAGATATTCAAAATACGTTTGATATAGTGAAAAATATTGCACAAGGATTGCAACATGAAGGCGGTTTCTCGTTTGAAATATTAAATAGCCGCCTGAACAAGTCCTCTTCGGATACATTAAATGCCGGATTCAAAATAAAAATTCAAATTTTATTCGATAACGAACAGGTAGGAACTCATCTCTTTTATAAGGATGCACTTAGAAGCGTGGAACATTTTGGTGGAGAGAATATTCCTTATACTTCTGTTACGGTGGATTGGCTTAAACGCTACGAAAAGCATATGTTAAATTTAGGGAGGGCATATACAACCATAGGGATGTATTGCCGTGCTATCCGTTCTGTTATCAATGAAGCAAAGAGAGCCGGAATAATAAATGAGAATCAATATCCATTTGGAAATGGGAAATATGAAATACCTACAGGGAAGGGTCGTAAATTAGCTCTTACATTGCAACAAATAAAAGCAATTGTCAATTTTTCAGATGGCACAGAAGCAACAGAAAAATATCGTGATATGTGGTTTTTTTCCTACCTCTGTAACGGAATCAATTTTGCCGATATGCTTACGCTCAAATATTCTAATATACGGAATGGTGAGATTTGTTTTTTACGCTCAAAAACGACCCGGACATCCAAAGTAAAAAAGGAGGTATGCGCGGTTTTAACACCTGAGATGAAAGCAATTATTACAAAATGGGGCAATAAATCGCAAAAGCCTGATGATTATATTTTCGGATTTCTTACAGGCAAGGAAACACCTTTTAAGGAAAAAGACAAGATAAAATCCGTCACCAAACGTTGTAATAAGCGATTAAAAAAGATGGCAACAATATTAGGAATTGAAGGGTTAAGCACATATACCGCGCGACACTCCTATGCTACAGTTTTAAAGAGAAGTGGAGCCAATATTGCTTATATTTCTGAAAGTTTAGGGCATAATGATTTGAAGACGACAGAAAACTATTTAGCATCTTTTGAACGGGAAGAACGAGTGAAAAACGCAAGTGTCTTGACGAATTTTGGTGATGAATGATTTAAGGAACTTTTATTACTACTTTTACTGAAAATATTGTTTGTACATGATAAAAACAATAGAAAAACAAAACGTTGAATACAAGGTTGTTTGGAAAGACACATATCTGAAATGGATTTGCGGATTTGCCAACGCTGCCGGGGGAAAGATATTTATTGGCGTTAACGACAACAAAGATATTATTGGTGTTGATAATGTGAAAAAATTGTCGGAAGATATCCCGAACAAGATTCGTGACACTCTCGGAATTATTGCTGATGTCAATATATTATCGGAATCAGCGACCGGAAAACGCTACCTTGAAATAGTTGTGGAATCCTATCCTTATCCGGTGAATTACAAGGGAGAATATCATTACCGAAGTGGAAGTACCAAACAAGAACTAAAAGGTGCAG
>CAYTDH010000342.1:3614-5376 GCA_964436325.1 uncultured Tangfeifania sp. | reverse complement strand
AAAGAAATGATTTTTTTTTTAATTTTCCGGCCTGTAGGCTTTCGGAGAAAGGAATAATTCATGAAACGATGTTCAACGAGGTCAATTGTCCGGGTTAAGTTGTAAAATGGATTTACAACATTATTGGAAACCAACGAATGGATAACCATATGATACAAAAGCTACTTTTTTTCTTCCGAAACCGGTTACCAAGCTATTTTTTCAGGACTATGAAAACAAAACCTGGTCCCCAGGAGCTATCCAGGACATTTAAATTTTATCTAAAAAAAATTAGCCTATGATCAAACTTGGAATCATCAGAGAGGGCAAAAATCCACCGGACAACCGGGTACCATTGACACCCCTTCAGTGCAGGGAAGTACAGGAAAAATTCCCGGAAGTGGAAGTCATTGTTCAGTCGAGCAAAGTACGTTGCTTCAGTGACAACGAATACAGGAACGCGGGCATAAAGGTCCGGGAAGAAATGAATAGCTGTTCGGTTTTAATGGGCATAAAAGAAGTTCGGGTAGAAGATTTAATTTCCGGAAAAACCTACTTTTGTTTTTCACACACCATCAAAAAACAGGAATACAACCGCAAATTATTGCAGACCATCCTTAAGAAAAAAATCCGGCTCATAGATTATGAGGTGATCACCGATGAAGATGGGAACCGCATCATTGGCTTCGGACACTTTGCCGGACTGGTAGGGGCCTACAGTGGAATCCGGGCCTGGGGACTGCGCAACGGCTTTTTCAGGTTAAAGCCCGCATGGAAATGCCAGGGATTGAATGAATTGTACGAACAATTGAAAACCCTGAAAATACCTCCGGTGAAAATCGTTATTACGGGTGCCGGACGTGTTGCCGGGGGCAGCATGGATATCCTGAATTTTTTAAATCTCAAACAACTCTCCCCTGGCCTATTCCTTGAAACTGAAGCTCCCGGTGAACCGGTATTCGCTCAGCTCAGGCCGCGGGACTATGCCAGGAGAAAAGATGGAAATACCTTCATCCCTCAACATTTTTTCCGTTATCCGGAAATGTACGAAAATGCCTTCCTCCCCTACACCTACAGCAGTGACATGCTCATTGCCGCAGCATACTGGGATCCCAAATCTCCTGTGCTTTTCACCGCTGAAGACATGCGGAATCCAAATTTCCGGTTTGAAGTGATTTCGGACATCACCTGCGACATCGAAGGGGCCATTCCTTCCACCAAAAGGGCCAGCCACATCCAGGAGCCCTATTACGATTATAATCCTGTAACAGAACAACTGGAGCCTCCCTTTTCGTCGCCCCGTAACATCACCGTTCAGGCGGTCGATAACCTCCCTAATGAACTGCCTGAAGATGCTTCGGAGGATTTTGGCCGCACATTGATTGACGAGGTATTTCCCAGCCTGTTTGGAAAAGACAACAACGGGATCATCCAAAAGGCCACCATCACCAGCGAAGGAAAGCTGACCCCACTCTTTTCCTACCTGGAAAATTTTGTTTCCGGGAAAGAAATTTAGGGTTACGTCTTGTCTCCAGAAAAGAATCATCGACAGATACACACCGATGGCACACAAATGAACACAAACAGGAAGAAATTCTCCACAGATACACACTGATGGCGCACAAATGAACACAGATAGGAAGAAATTCTCCACAGATACACACTGATGGCACACAAATGAACACAGATAGGAAGAAATTTTCCACAGATACACACTGATGGCACACAAATGAACACAAACAGGAAGAAATTTTCCACAGATACACACTGATGGCACACAAAT
>CAYTDH010000342.1:0-3514 GCA_964436325.1 uncultured Tangfeifania sp. | reverse complement strand
TGGCACACAAATAAGCTCAGATTATTATTTTTATTCTCCTCATCTGTGTCTATCTGCGAATAATCTGCGTCATCTGTGGATCATTCTCTCTGTGTTCATCTGTGTTGAAATCTGTGTAAATCTGTGGGTAAATCTGGGTCTGAGTCTCTCCTTTGCGTCTCTGCGCCTTCGCGGTAAAAAAAAACCGCCCCGCCCTTCAAAACAATTTTACAATTTACCAATTTGACAATTTCTTCATTTCACAATTTATTTCCAATTGCCTTTAGGCAAATCCATCATAATTTAATCCAATTTATCGGCTCTCAAATTCCTTCTTCAAATCATACTCTTCATAATAATCTGAGTCTCCTTCCACAATTCCACAATTTGTCAATTTAACAATTTATCAATTTGTCAATTTGTCAATTTACAAAAAACGCCACCTGTCAATCAACAGATGGCGTTATGGCGTATTATTTTTCCTTTCTTAACCGGCTTTAATCTATCAATTCAACGCTACGGCGTACAAATTTATCCAGATCCGCCCCCTTAAGCATTCCGTTGGCCAGTAAGGCAAGGTCGACCAATTGTTTGGCAAGCGGATTATTCTTCCCAAACTCGGATAACACATTTCGTTTGTTTTCTTCGAGGCCGGCCAGATCCTTATTGAGATCCTCAAGCTTCTCTTTGGTTTCCTGTGGAACTTCCTCATCTTTCTTTCCTTCTTTGGTCTTTTCAAGTTCTTCCGTTTCTGCCTTTTTAGCCATAATGTCGGCATTTATCTTTTCAAGGTCGCCGCTCAATTTTTCCACCTTCTCATTCAACACCTTCTTTACCAGAGGATGGGCCGTATTCACTACCAGGTTAAGGTTATCGGGCATATCGCCGTAAATATTCATGCCCCCCTGAGCCTGGCTCATATCTTTCATCCGCCGCATGAATTCGCTCCGGGTGATCACCATCGGACTGGCTTTTTCACCCAAATCCTGGAAATCCACAATGAAAGTATGGTTATTGCTTTCCGGACAAACAGCCTGGAAAACAGGTGAAAGTTCCTGTTTCTCCTCCCAGGAAAGGTCTTCTTTGGTTGTATCGTCCTTTTTTATGAGGTTTTCAGTCACATCTGCATCCACGCGTACAAACTGTTTATCGCTCTGTTTTTGTTCGAAGCGGTTAATGAGGTGCGGAGCCAAGACATCATCCAGCTCGATCACATCATATCCTGCGCTGCGGGCATCTTCCACGAAAGTATATTGCTCTTCCTTATGGGTAGTATAGAGGAAAACCAGTTTTTTATCCTTATCAGTCTGGTTTTCTTTTATCAGTTTTTCGTATTCTTCAAAAGTGAAGTATTTTCCTTCGGTATTTTTAAACAGGAAAAACTTCATGGCGCGATCATAAAACTTATCGTCGGTAAGCATTCCATATTCTATGAATACTTTCAGATCGTCCCATTTTTTCTCAAAGTCCTCGCGGTTCTCTTTGAAAATTTCCGCTAAACGGTCAGCCACCTTTTTGGTGATGTGATTGCTGATCTTTTTAACGTTGGAATCACTTTGCAGGTATGAGCGGGAGACATTGAGCGGAATATCGGGCGAATCGAGCACGCCATGCAGCAGGGTAAGGAATTCCGGCACTATTCCTTCAACTGAGTCCGTCACAAAAACCTGGTTACTGTACAACTGGATTTTGTTTTTCTGAACCTCAAAATTATTCTTGATTTTTGGAAAATAGAGAATTCCCGTCAGGTTAAAGGGATAATCCACATTCAGATGAATATTGAAGAGCGGGTCTTCGGCCATGGGGTACAAGCGGTGGTAAAAATTCTTGTAATCCTCATCCTTGAGGTCTGCAGGCATTTTGGTCCATGCCGGATCGGTATCGTTTATCTGGTTGTCCTCTCCGGTTTCCACTTCTTTACCCTCTTTCCATTCCTTTTTCTTTCCGAAAACCACCGGAATGGGCAAAAACTTGCAGTATTTCTCCAGGATTTCATTGATCTTGCTTTCTTCGAGGAACTCCTCCGAATCGCTGTTGATGTGCATCACAATGTCGGTACCCACATCTTCCTTCTCCACCTCTTCAAGGGTGAATTCAGGGTTTCCCTGGCAGGTCCATTTAACAGGCTGTGCTCCGTCCTTGTACGATTTAGAAATAATATCCACCTCTTTCGACACCATAAAGGAGCTGTAAAAACCGAGACCAAAATGCCCGATGATGGCATTGGCATCGTCTTTGTATTTTTCCAGGAAATCGTTGGCTCCGGAGAAAGCGATTTCATTAATGTACTTTTCGATTTCTTCGGCGGTCATTCCAATTCCATTATCGGAAACGGTAATGGTCTTCGCTTTCTTGTCGAGACTGACTTTCACTTTCAGATCGGTAACGTCACCCTTGAATTCGCCTTTTGAAGCGAGTGTTTTCAGCTTTTGTGTGGCATCAACCGCATTCGAAATGATTTCCCTTAAAAAAATATCGTGATCGGAATACAAAAATTTTTTAATTATCGGGAACAGATTTTCACTCGTTACGCCAATTTTTCCTGTTTGCATATTTATTTTGTTTAAAAGTTACGTTTAAATTTGCTTGCAGGCAGCATTCAAACGATATGCCAACCGGATTTCATGACGAATTGTCACAAAATAAAGTTCCATTTTGGCGGTTGTGGCGGAATTTTTAAACGTTTCATTTTAACAGAAGAGTCCACTCCAAAAAGTAGATTCCCGTCACCAGGACTCAAAAGTACAAAGTTTCACTAAGCGTAGATTGCTGATTTTGAAATTTTTGTGACTCTTCGTGTTTTCGTGATTTCGTGGCATTTTTTCTTTTTCAGACTTTCATTATTCATAAAAATCAGAAAATTCTCAAACGGTATTTCCTGGAAATGGCTATTGTTTTGAAATAAAAAAATGAAAACAAAAAAAATCAGAATAAAGTCACTTAATTTGCAGGCATATTTATAAGGTGGACTTATGGATCAACTGGAAAATCATTTTAATGCCTTCAGAAAGAACATTGTTGGTATCGATCAGGAGTTTAAAACTCCTTTCGGAATGAAAAAGATAGTATATGCCGACTGGATTGCCAGCGGAAGGTTGTACCAGCCCATTGAAGATAAAATCAACCATGAATTCGGCCCTTTTGTGGGAAACACACATACCGAGACCAGTGAAACGGGGTTATTGATGACCCATGCCTATCACCGTTCCCATGAAATCATAAAAGAACACCTGAATGCGGGCCCCAATGATGTACTGATTACGGCAGGATTCGGCATGACTTCGGTCATCAATAAATTCCAGCGTATCCTTGGAATGAAATACTGCGGGGAACTCTCGCGCAGAAAATGTTTATCGGAACGGGAACAGCCGGTGGTATTTATCACCCACATGGAACACCATTCCAACCAAACCTCCTGGTATGAGACCAATGCAGAGGTTGTTATTGTTGAGCCAGGGGAAGACTTGCTGGTGGAACCGGAAAATTTGCGCAAAGCCCTTGAAAAATATAAAGACCGGCCGTTCAAGATTGGTTC
>CAYTDH010000341.1:0-5380 GCA_964436325.1 uncultured Tangfeifania sp. | reverse complement strand
ACGCGACCGTCACAATTTTAATTGATCAAACACCCTAAAAAAAAATCAAACCCCCATTCCATGAAAACCATCTTTACAACACCCCTGCTGATCGCCGGATTCATGGCCACAGCGATTATGGCCTCCGCGCAGGTTTCAGTGTCTCCCGTCAGTATCTACATGAGCAACAGAAATAACGTCGGCAACCTCTATATTCGCAACGGGAATGACCATGCCCGTGAGGTGGAGATTGATTTCAAATTCGGGTACCCCTCTTCCGACAGAGCTGGCAATCCGGTTATGGTCTACAATGACACGCTATTGGCATCGAAATACAAACTAACCAAATATATCCGCATCTTTCCGCGCCGGTTTAATGTTCCTCCAGGGGGGCAACAGACCGTCCGTCTGCAAATGCTGCCATTAACCCACAAACCTGCAGGAGTATACTGGACCCGTCTTGTGGTCAAATCCCGAATTCAGGAGCAGGACATTGAGTTAATATCTTCCGGAGATGGCATAGGAACGCAAATCAATTATGTCTTCCATCAAAGCCTTCCCGTTTTTTTCAGGAAAGGCACTGTTCATACGTCGATTCATGTGGCCAGACTACACACCCAATGGAAAAAGGACGGGCTCCTTATCAAAGCTCGGCTTAATAAGTCAGGCAACGCCCCCTGGAATGGCAGCGTAACCGCGACCCTGCGTGATGAAAAAGAAAAAATTATAGCCCGTAACCGTCAAACCGTTGTAGCTTACAGGGATATTTACCGGCGGCTGTTCCTGATGCGGCCCAACAAACCAATCCCTTCCGGAAAATATAAACTGGAATTGCTTTGGGAAACCCGAAGGAAGGATGTTTCCCCCAAAAATCTTGTCCAGTCACAAACCTTAAAAAATACCTTTTTTATTCAAAAAAGCAACGATGAAATAACGATAAAACAGACCGGAAAAAAACCATAACCCAAACCATTGATCCCAAAATACTCTGAACACAGCAACTGTCAAAGAACAAGAAATTCGTGCATGGTCCTTTATGTGAGCATACGACAAAGAATGCCCTTCCCCCGAAGCATTTTATTAATAATTCTGCTTCTGCCTTTCAACGCATTTGCAGACGAGCCAGAAACTACAAAACGAGATGAACAAACACTATTAACATTCACCCATACCTCAACAGGAAGTCACTACATCAATGCGGTTTACAAAAATGGAAAAATGTATCTCCCTGTTTCGGAGCTTCTAGGGTTGTTAATGATTCCCCATGAAAAAGGAACAGAAGATTTCTCCCTTCAAGGGGAATATGTTCCGGGAAACAGGAAATGGATTGTTAATCCTTCGTCCGGATTAGCCCGTTCAGGGGAAGATGGGTGTGCCTTAAAATCGGGTGATTACCATATTGGAGATATGGACCTTTTCCTTCTTCCACGGCTGTTTAAGTTTCTTTTTGGCCTGGAATTCCGTATTAATCCGAAAACGCTGAATGTTGTTCTCGAAAATGAGTGTACTATTCCGGCAAAAATTCACCAGCAACAGGAAAAACTGCGCCGTGAACTCAAGGAGAACAAAAACCATAAGACCTTCTCCCCGCTGCTTTTTCCCAGAGACAGGAAATGGCTTGCACCCGGAATGCTCGATTATGTAGTTTCAGCTCAGCATTCTTCTTCCGGAAACCGCCATGTCCATTACACCTTTACGGGAGGATCAGAATTATTTGGAGGAGATATCGAGGGAATTTTAAACGGAACCACTGGTAATAAACCTTCGCGGCCGCATTTTTCAGGGCTTCGCTGGCAGTATGCCTTTGAACCCAATCCCTTTGCAACAGCACTTAAAGTGGGAAAATTAAGCCCTCTTGCACGAGGAGCCCCTGGCATAACCGGATTTTCGATCACCAATAATCCCGTTTTACCCCGGCAAACTTTCGACACCTGTCAGATTGAAGGCCACACC
Source organism: uncultured Tangfeifania sp. (assembly GCA_964436325.1). Lineage (GTDB taxonomy): Bacteria > Bacteroidota > Bacteroidia > Bacteroidales > Prolixibacteraceae > Tangfeifania. Next base: position 3,448 of record CAYTDH010000341.1, on the reverse strand, counting down.
ATCCCCGGTTCAGTGGTGGAGTTCTACGTTAACACTATTCTCAAAGATTATACAACAGCAGATGAACTGGGGTATTACCGCTTTGATTACCCCGTAAGTTATGGGTCCGTGCGCATCAGCACCCGGATTTATACCCCATCGGGAAGGATAATTAACGAAAAAAAACGGCTCCGCATTCCCTATACTTTTCTTCCGGCGGGAGTGTTCACATATACCTTACAGGGTGGATTGCCCCGGGATGAGGGAATAAAAACCGGTGAGCACGGTTTAACAGCAGGCGCAGACATGGCTTATGGCATCACCTCAGCCCTGACAGTTGGAGCGGGAACAGACTGCATTTCCTTCTCCCCTTTTCATACCCGTCCCTATGTCAGCTTATCGGCCCGTCTTTTCAGGCAATACCTTTTTCACATGAAAACATCCCCCGGCTCTTTTTGGCATGCCGGGGCCAGTGTAACGTACCCCAACAGCATTCACCTTAACCTTAGCTACACCTCATTTCTCAGCAATCGATACCAAAGAACCTCCAATTTTCTCCATGAAATCAAAGGAGGTTCTTTCATCTCCTTAAAATTCTCTAAAACCCGTGCAGCCCTGAGAGTGAATGTCACCCACCAGATAACCAACAGCTCTAGCAGTAATACCCGTCTCATGGCCGCATTCAATACCCAACTGGGGAAATCGTACTGGAGGATATATTACAACCACCGGGCTTTTCACCAGAACCTTAAAGGAATCCATACCGGGAAAATAACCGCTGCCGGGAACTACACTTTCTCCCATTTTTCATCTGCACCTTCCTTTTTACGAGGATTGTACCTTAAGGGGGAAATAACCTATTCAAGTAACCTGAACAGGTTTTCGGAAACAAGGATTCACCTTTCACGGTATTTTCATGGCAGTTCCCGGAAGCCTGAACGGGAAAGCGGAAACCGCTTATCATCGTTGTGGCAAAAGGGCCGGTTATCTTTGAGCGTTTCCGGAAATTTTCAAACGTCGAAATATCAGGTACTGGCAGGCCTTACCCTCGATTTAAAACCAACACGAACAACCACCCGTTTTTCGGCTTCCAACGGAACCCAATCCTTCCGGCAGACCTTTTCCGGATCACTGGCACTGGAACCAAAAAACAAAAGGATATCAGCAAACAACCGGAATCAGGCAGGCAAAAGTGCGGTCAATATCGTTTTCTTTATTGACCAAAATAATGATGGAATCCGCAATCCGGGAGAAGAAAAAGTGGCTGCCCCCTATGCTGTCCAATTGAATCAGGGCATACCGATGGGGATGACAAAAGACAGTATGATCCGAATCAGTCAAATTCAAAATTACCGGACCTGTAACGTACGGATAATCCGGGACGCACTTCCCGAACCGACTCTTTCACCAAAAGTCTCCCGGTTTTCGTTTACTGCCGATCCCAACCGCACCAGGCTTTTGGAAATTCCGCTTTACCGAACAGGAATCATTGAAGGAAGCGTAACCCTGGCAAAGGAGGAAAATATCCAAAATCCAGGAGGTGTGCGTCTGAAATTGATAAGCAAGTCCGGAGAACATACCCAAACACTGCGGACATTTCATAATGGAACATTTTATGCCCAGAGTCTGCTCCCGGGAGAATATGCGTTAACCGTCGATCCGGTTCAGCTCGACTTCCTGGAAGCCAAAAGCATCCCCCAAAAAATAATACTTGAAATAAGGGCCTTACCAGAAGGCGATCACCAGAAAGATTTGAATTTCACCCTGCAATCAAAACCTAAACAGCAACTAAAAGAATAATCAGGAAAAGCAACAACATGAAGAGAATAAATTGATTACGCACAAATAAACCGAGCAAAATCAATACTTCAACTTCTTCATTGAGGGTGGTAAACAATTCAATTTCTCCCTTCTCCTTAGTGAGAAACTCATTGGAAGTATAGGTAATGATCTCATCGCCGTTGAATTTCCATGACCAGCGGGATTGCCAGAAGTTCTGAATTTCCAGTTCAAAGCGTTTGCCGTTGATGACCACATCGCTGCGGGGATTGAACAAATTTATCATGACCATTCCCAGCAGCGATTGGTCATTGGCATCGTATATCTCCAGCTTGGAAAGAAAAAATTCCCGGTTCAGAATAAAAAGCCTTCCGTTAAGCATGGCCTGAGCTTTGGAGCTTGCCATATTTTCCCAGCGTATATTTCCAATTAGCTCCTGCCCCCGCCGAATATCCAGTTTCGACCCAAAAATCGGTTTTGTCCACTGAAGTTTATCCATCGTTATCATTTTCAGAATCTCGAATGCAAGTTAGAAAAATATTCCCGAAAAAGGAATGATTAATCTTTCCAAACAAAAATGCCGGCTTCGTTGTGAAGCCGGCATTGGTTTTCATGGCGTATTTAATGATTTTTAAACTACACTAAGGTATCAACACTTTATCTATCACATGAATCACTCCATTACTGCCGGTAATATCGGCTGAAACAACATTACTGTCATTGATCTTTACCCCATCGGATAAATCAACGGTTAATTTGTTTTCCTCGTTTAAGGTACTCACGCTGGTATTCGTAAGGTCTGAAGCCATCACTTTTGCGGGTACAACATGGTAGGTGAGGATAGGAACCAATTGTTCGGAAGTTAAATCCTTAACTCCTGTAATGCCTAGTTGAGTGAATAACTTTTCAAATGCATCGTTGGTGGGTGCAAAAACCGTAAAAGGTCCTTCTGCACTCAAAGCCTCCGCCAGGCCAGCCTTTGTAACAGCCGAAACCAAAATCGAAAAATCGGGATTCTCAACAGCTATGTCAACCACAGTGGAACTGCCGGCATCTGTGTTATCAGGACTAAAAACTTCGGCACGAAGCATCCAAGACTCCAGTTTCATCGAATTTTCATTCGCATTCAAATCAAACGCCAGTGATCCAAAGTCAGTGGCTTGTATTCCTGAAAAAGCAAAGGCAAAAAAAAGTGTAAAAATGGTTTGTTTCAAAATTGTTTTCATGGCAATCTAAATTTTTAATCTTTATTATCAACTATCTTGTTTTTTGTTTAACTCACCTATATAAAAAATTAAACAGCTTTTTTGTTTAATCTTATTTGAAACATTCTTAACATATATGATTTCTTAACAATTTATTCGCTTATAATTAATGACTTATGCAATATGTTAATAAAGGTTAATTCTGTGTTTTGTTGGCATTCTTAAAATATTAAGGGTGTGTAATGAATTAAGTTAGCTGATAAACATTTTTAGATTTCATTTATTCAACGAGTAAAAAATATCTTCAGGCAGATTATTCTATTACACACCCTAAGAATTTCTCTACTGAAAAGAATGGGACTGAGGCAAACCTAAAAAGAAGGGAAAATCCGGAGGATTCATTTTCTTAACATTGTCTTAAAAGCATGGTCTTTCTGGTGCCCAATCGTTTAATTCAACTAATTTTGCAGCTCCATTTCAAAACA
>CAYTDH010000340.1:0-5383 GCA_964436325.1 uncultured Tangfeifania sp. | reverse complement strand
GTCCCCTTTGCTGAAAAACAGGTGGCCGGTCAAATTTTTTTATCTTTTTTAACCTGAAGAAGGCCATTTTTAACCAATTATTCCTTTTGTGGGTTAAAATTGAATGTAAACCCATCAATTTTTAAGTAGCAAAAGGTGCTCATTTCTTTTTTCTTTGTTACGAAACGCAAAAAAAATGGTTGAATGACAGCAAAAAACATTCTTTTTTTCGGAGGTCCATTCCTTTTTTTAGTTATGGCTTTTTACCTGCCAAATGGCCAGGAGCAGGCAGAACGCATTTTGTCTCAGGCCGGGGACAGATCAGCCCATCCGGCTGGTGAAACTTTTACCAATTCATTGGGGATGGAGTTTGTAAAAATACCTGCCGGTTCTTTTAAAATGGGCGATGAAGAGGGCCAATTCGATGAGAAACCGGTTCACAGTGTATCTATATCTTCTCCGTTTTACATGAGCGTAACTCCTGTTACCAATGCCCAATATGAACAATTCAATCCGGATCATGCCTTATTGCGTGGAAAACGGGAGCTTTCGCAAGGAGATCATGAAGCTGCCATTTTTATAAGCTGGTACGAAGCGGTTGCGTTTACCAACTGGTTGAGTGAAAAGGAGGGAAAGACCTATCGTTTGCCTACGGAGGCGGAATGGGAATATGCCTGCCGGGCAGGGACTGACGCTCCTTTCTATACCGGCAGCGAACTGCCTGAGGATTATCATCTGAGCCAGAAAGAAAACTGGTATCCGGAGAAGGTTGATCTGACTGTTGGTCAAGGGTCTGCTAGTCCATGGGGGTTAAAGGATATGCATGGGCTGGTGGAAAACTGGTGTCTGGACTGGTACGGGCCTTATCGGAATGATTCACAGGCTGATCCGGTAGGATATGCAGAAGGAAGTTACAAAGTTACCCGTGGCGGAAGCCACAACACACCCGTTCAATTTTTACGCAGTGCCAACCGGTCGGGGATGCTTCCTGACGACCGGAATTTTTTGGTGGGGTTCCGTGTGGTTTTGGCGGAGATGCCCTCCTCCGATCCTGTTGTTACAGCTCCGCCCAAAGAGTGGGCCCGTGATGTCCGCCAGGAGAATGCTTCATGGGAAGCCAAACTTAATATGGATGTGCCCTTCTTTGAAGATCCCATCTATTTTCAAAATGTGCCCGCCGGGTCCGACGGACCGCTCTATTCCAAGCACAATCACTGTCCGGACATCACTGCTTTGCCCAACGGAGATCTTTTTGCTACCTGGTATACCACCAAAGAGGAATCCGGACGGGAGCTGGCCGTTGCGGCATCCCGCCTCCGGGAAGGAGCTCCTTCATGGGACCCCCCATCGCTTTTTTATAAGGTTCCCGACCGGAATATGCATGCCACTTCCATTTGGTGGGACAAATCGGGTGAACGTATTTATCATTTTCAGGGGGTTGGTGTAAGCCATGGCTGGGGCGATCTGGCGCTGTTTATGCGAACGAGTGAGGATAACGGCGTTTCCTGGTCCAAACCTCACTGGATCAACCATGAACATGGTTTGCGAAATATGCCCATTGCCGGCGTCATAAAAACCTCAAGCGGAGCTTTGGTGGTTCCCTGTGATGCGGTTACCGGCGGAGAAGGGGGGACTGCCATTCACATAAGCAAAGACAATGGAATCACCTGGTATGATCCTGGGGAAGGGACTCCCCCGCCGGATTTCGAAGAAGGAAAAACCGGCGGAACCATTGCCGGCATACACGCCGGTATTGTGGAGTTGAACGACGGGAGCCTCCTGGCTTTTGGCAGGGGCGATAACATCAATGGGAAAATGCCAAAAAGCCTCTCAGAAGATATGGGCAAAACCTGGCACTATTCAGCAAGTCCTTTTCCTCCCATAAGCGGTGGTCAGCGACTCGCTTTGATCAGGCTGGAAGAAGGGGCCCTCTTTTTTGCCTCTTTTACGGGACCACCTGACAATGACAAAGGAATGATTTTTCAGGGTAAAAACGGTGAAGAATTCAGAGGGTATGGATTGTTTGCTGCCCTCTCCTTTGATGAAGGGAAGACCTGGCCGGTCCGCAAGCTGATTACTCCGGCAAAAGGAGAATACGACGGCGGGGCCTGGACCCGGAAATTTACCGCCGATGAAACCCATGCCGAACCCAGAGGATACCTGGCTGCAACCCAATCACCCGACAAAGTCATCCATTTGATTTCCAGTCGCCTGCATTACCGGTTTAATTTGGAATGGTTGAAAGAATGAGAACCAATAAAACAGATAAAAAATGAAAACACGAAAAGGAGGATTGCTCGTTTTGATACCCATTGTATTTTTCTTTTGGGGATGTTCACCCAAAGTCTCACTGGAAGGCCTTGAAGCCAATATTGTGGAGTCCGGTTTTATTTATGATGAAGCTGCTTTTCCATCCTGTCATGCTTCCACCGTTGTTGAAACAGAAAAAGGTTTGCTTGCTGCCTGGTTTGGGGGCACCCATGAAAGGCATCCCGATGTTTGTATTTATACCTCTGCCAAAGAGGGAGGGAGCTGGGGACCTCCCCAAATGGTGGCAGATGGGGTAATTAATGACACCCTTCGTTATCCCTGCTGGAACCCCGTTTTGTTTGAGAGGAATGACGGAGATGTGATTTTATATTACAAAGTAGGTCCCAACCCCAGAGAGTGGTGGGGAATGTATAAAATCTCAGGTGACGAAGGGAAGACGTGGACGGAGGCGATGGCCATTCCGGATAATCTTCTTGGACCCATTAAAAACAAGCCTGTAACTTTGAATGACGGCACCATTCTGTATCCCACAAGTTTTGAAACTCCGGGAAAGTGGAATATTTACGTTGAAATGTCCCAACAGGATTTGAGTAACTGGAGAAAGGTTGATATTGACAACAATGGGTTTAATGCGATACAGCCAACGGTCCTTTTTCACGAAGGCGGAAAGCTGCAGATGCTTTGCCGGAGCAGGGAACAACGGATTGTGGAGACGTGGTCGTCCGATCAGGGTGAAACATGGACTCCTGTGGAAGCCACTTCGCTGCCCAACAACAACTCTGGAATCGATGCGGTCACCTGTACCAACGGACTGCAATTGCTGATATACAATCCCATTACCAGGGGACGAAACAAGTTGGCCGTCGCCGGATCCCTGGATGGAAAGGATTGGAAAGACCTAATTGTCCTGGAAGATCACCCTGAAGGGGAATTTAGCTATCCGGCCATTATTCAGGGGAAGGATGGGACGATTCACATGACCTATACTTATAACCGGGAGAAAATCAAATACATTCACTTGGAAATCAACTAAAACCCCATAAATGACAGGAATAGATATTACGGTTTTTATCCTCTATCTGGTAGGTATTGTATTGTTCGGAAGTTCCTTTTACCGGAAAAATAAGACACCCTCGGCTTTTACCCTGGGGAACAATACGCTGCCCACCTGGGTCATCAGCATGTCGATTATGGCCACTTTTGTGAGCAGCATCAGTTACCTGGCTTTGCCCGGGCAGGCTTATCTTTCCGATTGGAACGCCTTTGTGTTTAGTTTGTCGTTGCCGGTGGCATCTATTATCGCTGTGAAGTTTTTTGTGCCGCTGTACCGGTCGGTCAACAGTCCTTCAGCTTATACTTATCTGGAAAAACGATTTGGACCCTGGGCCAAAACCTATGCCTCTGTTATGTACCTGCTAACCCAGTTAATGCGGGCCGGGACCATTTTGTTTCTGATGGCTCTGCCGTTGCATGCCTTATTGGGTTGGAATATTACCACAATCATTGTTATTACAGGGATAAGTGTGATGATTTATTCGCTTCTTGGCGGAATCCAGGCAGTGGTATGGACCGATGCCATTCAGGGGATTATTCTCATTACCGGAGCACTGGTTTGCATTGGCGTTCTTTTCTTTTCAATGCCCAAGGGAGCAGAACAGCTTTTTCAGATTGCCGGACAAAACGATAAATTCAGCCTGGGGAGTTTCCGGCTGGAGTTAACCAATTCTACCTTCTGGGTGGTCTTGATTTACGGATTATTTATCAACCTTCAGAATTTTGGAATTGACCAGAATTATATCCAGCGTTACATGAGTTCACGCTCCGAAAAAGAGGCCCAAAAATCTGCCCTTTACGGAGGCCTGCTATATATTCCCGTGTCTGCATTGTTCCTGTTTATTGGAACGGCCCTTTTTAGTTTTTACCAGGCCAATCAGGGGCTCTTGCCGGCAGATGTGGACGGGGACCAGGTTTTTCCCTGGTTTATTGTCAACCAATTGCCGGTTGGTCTTACCGGCCTGCTCATTGCCTCCATTTTTGCTGCCGGAATGAGTACCATTTCCACTAGCCTGAACAGCTCAGCAACAGTTATCCTGACGGATTTTTTCAAATTTCCTCCCCAGCATGTAAAAACCCAGCAGAAATCGATGCTCGTATTGTATCTTTCTTCCTTTATTTTTAGTGTTCTTGCTATTTTTATTGCTGTGGCCATGATTAATGTGAAAAGTGCCCTTGACGCATGGTGGAAGCTTGCATCCATATTTAGCGGGGGAATGCTCGGATTGTTCCTGCTGGGTTACCTGGCTCCCAAAGTGAAAAATACTCCTGCCATTATCGGAGTGGTTGCAGGCGTTTTGGTGATCGCATGGATGAGTTTGTCTCCCATATTCTTAACCGGCACCGAACTGGAGAAGTTTGCCAGTCCTTTTCACAGTTATTTGTCGATTGTTTTCGGAACCACAGCCATTTTTGTCATCGGTTTTCTGGTTGGAAATGTTACCCGTAAAGTATTCAGAAAGACGAAGAATTAGCCCGCTGTTATCTGGCTATTTATTGTGGGGAAAATCTCCCGGATGTTGGGGAAAAAGTTCCACAGTTCACGAGTGTTCCATCCGCCCCATATCTCTCTTGTTGAAAAGAAATAGCCTTTATGCGCAGGCCGGGGCCTGACTGGTTTTTTTGGCACGCTCTTTTCATTTAACCTGGTGGTTTGTTTTTTTAAAGTAAAGGAGTTACAGAATATGGAAAGTGTAATAAACAATATGGAACAGATTGAAAACTATTTGGGGAGTGAAGCGAACGATTTGCTCAGTTATGAAGCAACGTGTATTCCCCAAAAAGATTTAACATTGCCCGGACCAGATAAAATGGACAAGGTATTCGGGGGGTCTGATCGTAATCCCCAGGTGCTCCGTAACCTTTCGTCCATTCACGAGCATGGACGTCTTGGCGGAACCGGCTATTTATCGATATTACCCGTTGACCAGGGTATTGAGCATACTGCAGGGAGTTCATTTGCTCCGAATCCTCAGTATTTTGACCCCGAAAACATCATTCAACTTGCTATACGGGGGGGATGTAACGGTGTGGCGACAACTTTTGGAGGACTGGCATTGCATTCGCGCAAATATGCCCA
>CAYTDH010000339.1:0-5390 GCA_964436325.1 uncultured Tangfeifania sp. | reverse complement strand
TGAAAAGGGCCCTGTAGAAATGCTTTTGACTGAAAACCAAGAAACTCAACTTTTGAAATTGGACGGTATCGATTCTCTAAAAATAAAAACTTTTCCATCCGACTCGTCCCGCTGGGTTTATCCCAAAAACCGGAACTTTTCCTGGACTATCGACGATTACGGCCCGTTGGTAATTCCTTACAATGGCATGAAAATCAAATTAACTCACCGAAACTTCCTGCTTTACCGGCGAACCATCAACCGCCTGGAAGAGGTGAAAATAGAAGAAATAGACGGGCAGTATTACCTCGACGGGGAACCGGTAACCCGGTACGTCTTTCGGCACAACTACTATTTTATGCTGGGAGACAACCGCAACAACTCCAATGACTCGCGCTACTGGGGTTTTGTGCCCGAAAAAAACATAGTGGGAAAAGCAGGCCTTGTTTTGTTTAACTACCGTTACGGAAAGTCCCGGTGGGACAGGATGTTAAGACAAATTGAATAACGTGATTGATAGTTTCATAACTGTCCGAAGCATTTTTACAAGAAAGAATTCAGTAGTGAACACACTGTTTCCAAAAAAACATCGAAACAAACGTGGATAGTCAAATACATTATGAGTTTGGAATATGTTGTTGCCTGGGCTTTTTTAGAAGGTAATTATTGTTGTGGATATGTTTGTTTTGGAGGTAAAGTATTTTTATATTTAAGTGCGTTATATATTGCAACAAATGCTTGTTTGGTTAACGTATTCGCGCCTGAAAAATTTAGTAAAACGGCAAGAAAAATAGAAAACAAAAATGAAAGGGAAAAACACCATAGCACAACATTCAACCGGTAGCGAACATCAGTTTTGGTAGCTCCCCTTTCGGGAGCAAAGATAAAAAATAACTGTAAAGGGACTTTGGGGTTCCTGTCCTTCATAGAAAGATAAAACGGTTGAAAAGTAATGAATCGTTTAACTTAAATTTAAAAAACTGCTTATCTGCTTTATAAAAGTTGATATTGCTTAACATGTTGATATTATGAAAGTTATCCTTAGTTATTGATGTTTCACAAATGGCACATTATCAGTTGATTAACTGGCTTACTTGAGCGAAGCAGATAAGCAATTTTAAAAATTTGAAAAATGAGAAGAAAAATTTTAAAACTCGTTGGTGCAATTGCATTTGTAGTCACGATAATTGTAAATATGAATTTAGGAATAGAAAAGAGTGAAGAAAGCGCTAGTTTATTAGCGTTTATAGGCTTCAATTCTGCTAATGCTGAATACGGCCAACACCTCTATCCATGTGGAACCTTCTATACCTGTCGTTTTGATGATATAAATGGATATTGTACAAACGGCTGGGGACCTGTGTGTTATTGCTACTGTGATTAAATGATAATCTTTAGGATTTAAGTTTAGGTGTTGCCCCCTCTCATTTTTTAAACAATTTAAAAACAATTACTATGAGATATTTGACCTTATTTTTAATTTCAAATGTGTTATTTCTTTTTTGCACTCAAAAAAATGATATTAACAAAGATAAAGCTTCCAATTTGAAACTGGAAGAAACTAAAACGGAGATAAAAATTCCCATTGATCCAAAAACATCGTGTGAGTCATGGTGTATTCAGTATTTTAATGACGACGGAAAAGATTACCTTGCAATTTTAAATACATATGAAAATGCAATTCAGATTTATGACATTCAGGATACCATATTAAAAACCAAAATGAAATTTGAAGTAGAAGGTGGAGAAAATGCAACAAATAAAATTAAAGGATTCAAAATTATCAATAAAGATACTGTTTTCTTAACATCATTCCCATACAATATATTTTTTACCAATTTTGATGGAGTGATATATAAAAAAATCAATTATTGGAAAGAAGCTACAAATGGAGGTTATCCTTTTTATAACTATGGTCTCACAACAGTTGATAACAGCCTTATTTATAAAGCCCCTCATTTGCTGATTGCACAACAATTGATAATAGGAAAAGACGAGAATATAAAATATGGAGCCGATGTTAATTCGAAAATATGTTTGGAATTTGATATTCACTCTGAGACATTAAGGTTCTTAGAGATGGATCATCCTTTATTTGGGCAAAAAGGAGCTGATGAGGTAAACCCTCTGTATGCAAGAATTTTCAATGGTAGCGAATTTGTTTATGCCCCATGTTCCGATCATTTTATTTACATAACAAAAGATCACAAAACTGTGACTCCCAAAAAAATAAAAAGTCATTTGCTCTCAGAAAATCAATTTGGCATAATAGGGAACTACAAACCTTCTCAATCAATAGATGAGGCATTGGTAAATTCAGCAAAATCAGGCAGGTATCTAAATATGCTATATGATAAATACAGGAAGGTTTACTACCGGTTTGTAAAACTTCCATCTGATGTTGGGAATAAATATCGTCCAGATATAGATTATAAGAATAATAAAATATCAGTTATTCTAATCGATGACAAATTTAACATTTTGGATGAACTCCCTCTTAGTGAAAACTTATATAATTGGCAGATGACATTTGTAAATGAAAAAGGATTATTCATTTCCACAAATAATGTCAATAATCCCAATTTTTCACCAGACTATTTAAGTTTTAATTTAATTTCGATAAACACAACGTCAAAAAAATGAAAAATATTATTTTCCTTTCAGTGATTATATTTTTTGTAATTGGTTGTACAAATGAATTTTCTTTAATTAATGAAGTATATAACCTTGAGGTTAATAATCTCAAAAAGAAATCTTTAGTAATTATTTATCCAACACAGGGCTGTTCAACCTGTCTTATAGAAATGGCAGAATTTGCAAATATCAATAAAACTAATTATGAAATTTATAACGTTATTTCTTCCCGACATGAAAAAGAGCTTAATCATTGGAAAAATGAGTTAAACTTGTCTTCTGAAAATTATTATACCGACCATAATAACCTTGCTGCAAAAAATGGCCTGGTCTCATTCAAACCGATGATATACATTTTAAAAAACAATAAAATTACTAAAAGTTTTGTAACTACTCAGGTCTTAATTCTTAAAACTTTTTGGTAGAGGCAAAATCCTGTTTACAGGTAGCCACATTGATAGCGAACCGTATGGATTCGGATGGATTTCCACCCTTTTTAATTATCGTATCAACAACAGATCGCAATATTGCAAATATTTCTGATCCCCGATCTGATCGAAACCCTCCAGATACTTTTTGCTTGACTTTCAGGTTCCGGATTGCCCGTTCCGAAGCATTATTATCGTATGGTACATCCGGATAAAACAGGAAGTTGAATACCTGGTGCTTTCGTTTCTTTAACCTTCTTTGTAAAGGGAATAGTTTCGCATATTTTTCTGGCAGTTCTTGTTTTATCAATTGGTCAAAATCATTGAGAAGATCACTTCTATCTTCTAATGGCTGATCATATTGTTCAAGGGTCATATTATTTTTTAGGCTTATTGCCTTTAACAACAGATCTTTCATGTCAGTCGCCCATTTGAGATGGTACAACTCATGAAAAAAGTTTAACTCCCTTATCAGATGTGCCAGGCATAACTGATGCCTTTTGGCAGGAGTTTTTAACTGTGCCGCCCATGAGTCGCTCACTAAGGTAGCCTGAGGCAACCCGTCAGGAAAAATTCTTTCCACAGTTGCATACCCTCTGGCCGGGGAAATTGTTATAAAGGTTGCATTTATAGTCTGCCATGTCCATGCCCAGAATTTGTTAGCTTTTACCTTAACACCAGTTTCATCTCCACCGATTGTGATAGCTTTTGAAATTTCCTGTTTTATCCCTTCATATATTGGAAGCACCATGTTAGCTGCCTTGTTCAGCAGATTATATACCGTGCCCTCACTCATGGAGACATTTGTTATGCTATTTATTAACTCAGACAAACGATTGTAAGGGATATACTGCCGGGAACTCAAATAGGCTACCAGGGAAATCAGATTGTTCCCGTATTGCACCGGAGCTGTTACTCCAGCGGGAAAATCCCCGGCAGAAACATGCCCACAACTACAAATGGTTTGAAAAACCCGATGTTCAATAACACTGGCTTTAATCACGGGTATATCTACAACCTGCCTTTTGCCAAGCAACTCGAATGAGTCTTCACTGTGAATCCTGCCGCACTGTGGACAGATACCATCCGGTCTGTATTCTATTACTTTGTCCGGATCCGGTTTCATTAGAAGTGTTTCTCCTTTGTGCCCGGGTTGTCCGCCCGATTTTCGATTGCTTTTCTCACGAAGGCTTTGATTTTTTATACGATACATATCCTGAGATGGAGGAAGGGAACTATTCCCGCTGTTCTTTTTGGTTTTAAGCCTGTCGACCTCGGCCTGGAGCATCTGAACCTGTGATGTCAGTGCATCGGACTTGATTAAAAGTTCATGCACCAAATTGACCAGTTGTTCCTTGCTTAGCTCACTTAATTCCTCCTTCGAGATCATAACTCTTTTGCTTTTTACAAAGATCGTAACGATCATCACAGCAATGCAAATATTTTGGTACCTCTTTACAAACATCTAAAATACAGGTTATCAACAAATTTTGACTAAAAAAAGGATTTTAAATTTGAACCTCGACGAGAATCGTCTAAATGAAATCAAATCCAAAAAATCACCCTCACTTCAAGGAAATTGAGTTAACGCAAAATATTACGATTCTTATTTTTCTTATTTTTTCTTCATAAATTTACATCTCAATAGGTACCTGAGTAGTTACAAAGTTTTGAGTACAGTTGCCCCAAAGAAAAAGTTTTTGAATTGATTCATAAGTATATGGATTGATTTGCTCCTGTTATCATTCGGCTTCCTTGTGTATTTTAACGGAAAAGGTTCCCCGGTCAGGTTGAGCATTAAAGGGCAGGTCGGGCACCCGGCAAAAAAAGAAAATGAATGAAGGCAAGAAAGTGGGTTAAAACAATATTTACCTTTACCTGTATATTTGTTATCGCCATCCTGTTTCGTGTGTTTATCATCGAAATTTACTCCATCCCGAGCGGCTCCATGGAAGACACATTATTGCCGGGTGACAAGGTATTGGTAAACAAACTGGTTTACGGGCCTAAGCTGCCGTCCTCGCCTTACGATATTCCATGGGTCAATCTGGTGTGGTACCTTCAGGCAAATGCCTCTGACAATATTGATTCTGTGTATTGGCCGTATCGGCGGGTGCCGGGATTCTCCGCCGTTGAACGTAGCGATGTAATGGTATTCTCCCATCCGTTGTGGGGAGGCCGGAATAACTTTTTTATTAAACGGTGTTTGGCGCTCCCGGGCGATACGCTGGCAATTGAAGGCGGCAGGGTAAAAATAAACGGGCTGTTTTTACGGGGACCGGCACTTTCCAAAAAGGTTTACGAGATTTGGCCAGACAACACCCGGCAGTTTTCCCGGCTGGCCGACAG